>CP043973.1 GCA_015134315.1 Candidatus Stammera capleta
ATCCTTATATTTTTTATCAAATAAATAATAAATTTAGAGATGAAATTAGAACTAAGTCTAATTTAATTCGATGTAAAGAATTTATTATGAAAGATGCATATTCTTTTCATACTAATTTAAAATGTTTAGATACTACTTATTTAAATGTATTAAATGCATATTTAAATATTTTTAAAAAGATTGGTTTAAATATTTGTTATAAAAAAGCTAAATGTGGTAAAATGGGAGGATTATTATCACATGAATTTCTTTTTATATCTAAATATGGAGATAGTAATTTAAATATTAGTAAATATGATTATTTTAAATTTTTTAATTTAAAAATTAAACATAAAAGTTTAAGAATATTTAAAAAATTTAAATGTTTATATTTAAATAGCAATAAAGTTAATAATTTTATTATTAAAAATTCAAATAATTTTATTAAAACTTACATAATTAAAATATATTTAGTTAATAAAAATATATTTATTGTATTATTAATTAATTATTATAAAGAAATTGATTATTTAAAAATTAAAAATTTATATCCATTATCTATTAAAATTAAAATATTAAATAATAAATGTATTTTAAATAAATTTAATATTTTAAGTGATTTTTTAGGACCTTTTGGATTTAATTATAGAATTATTGCCGATTATTCTTTAATAAATTATATTAATTTTACAATAGGTTCAAATATAAATAATTATTATTTTATAAATGTAAATTGAAATAAGCATTTAAATATTGTTACATTTTTAAATATAAGTAAAAATTTTAGTGTATATATTAAAAAATATAAAAATAAAACAAAATTAGTTAATAAAAAATTTATAGAAATAGCTCATACATTTAAATTATTAGATAAATATTCTATATATTATAAAAAATTTAATAATATTAATGATATATTTATGGGTAGCTATGGAATAGGTATTTATAGAGTTTTTTATAGTTTAATAGAACAATATTTATATAATAATAAAGTTATTTTACCTTTATCTGTTTGTATTTTTAAATTAGGTATAATACCTATAAATTTATATAATAATAAAAATATTTATGATATTTCTTATAAAATTTATAAATTTTTAATTAAAAAAAATATAGATGTTTTAATAGAAAATAGAAATATACATATAGGTAAATCATTAAATGATTTTGAATTAATAGGTATACCTAATATTTTAATTATTAGTAAAAATTTATTATTATTAAATATTTTAGAATTTAAAGATAGAATTAATAATATAACTAAATTTATAAGTATTAATGAAATATTTAATTTTTTAACTTTAAAATTTAATGAATAATATTATTTTGTTTCTTTAAATATTATATTTCAATTACTATTATTATTGTTTTTAGGATTTCCATATTTTGTTATAAATATATTAGGACACATTATTGGTTTATTATTGTAATATATAATTGGTGTTATATTTCTTTTTCAAGGTAATATTTTATACTTTTGTCATATTTTTTTTATATTATTATATTTATTATCATTTAATAGTTTGATTTTATCTTTAATTTGAAATTTTATATAAATTTTTTCTTTTTTATATGGTTTTCTAACTTTATTTTTATGATTATACTCTTTTTTACTATTATTATTAATATATAATAATCCAATATTATTTGGTAGATGAATAAAATTTTTATTTTTTTTTCATAATCATAATATTGTATTTTTTTTAATTTCTTTTATTTTTTTATCTATAAATAAATTATTTTTATATTTATATATTATAAATTTTTTGAAATGTATTTGAAAATATGTTTTATTTTTATTTTTAATTATTTGTTTTAATAGTAAATTTATTAATTTAAATGAAATTGTATTTTTATTATTTTTATATATAAATTTTTTTAATATTATTAAAATCTCTTGTTTATGTAATGTTAATATATAATTTAAATTTATATTATTTTTAATTAAATTAATACTTTTATGAACTTTTTTTTTTATTAAATAATTAATTAATTTATATTGTTTATTACATATATAAGAATTTCTTATTATTGATGAAATAAAGAATGGTCATTTTTTATATATTATTGGTAATATTATAATTCTTAAAAAATTTCTATCAGAATTTATATTTTTATTACTTATATCTTCTACCCATTTAATTTTATTTTTAATAGCATATTTTTTAATGTATTTTTTTTCTATATTTAAAAATGGTCTTATGAGATTCATTTTATTATTTATTTTTTTTTTTTTTTTAATTCCTATTAATCCTTTTATTCCACAACCTCTTTTAAGTGATAAAAATATAGTTTCTATTTGATCATTTTTATGATGTGCTGTTAATAAAATCTCATTTTGTTTTATATATTTATTAAATATTTTGTATCTTTTAGTTCTTAATTTATTTTCTATGTTTGATTTTTTATTTATATATATATTTTTTTTAATTAATTGTATTTTATATTTTTTACAAAAATTTATACAATTTTTTTCTCAATCTTTAGATATAAATAACATATTATGATTTATATGTATAGCTCTAATATTTATATTATATTTTTTAAATTTATTTAATACATATAATAATACAGTAGAATCTAATCCTCCACTATATCCTACTAAAAATTTTTTATATTTTTTGGTTAAATTTTTAATTGTATTTTCAATTAATTCAATATACATATTAATATTTTATATATTTATTAATATTTTTTATTTTAGTTTTTTATTGTTTTTAATATAATTATATTATAATATAATTATATATATAATTATAATTAAATTTTTAAATTTTATAGGGTTGTTAGCTCAGTTGGTAGAGCAGTTGACTTTTAATCAATTGGTCACAGGTTCGAATCCTGTACAGCCCATTAATAATTCATAAAATCTATATGTAGTATTTTATTTTTTATTGGATGTTTTTGTATTTCTTTGATTTTACATTTAATTATTTTATTTTTAAGTTTAATAATGAATTTTATATTTTTTATATTATTATTATTTTTTATAAAATTATATATAAAATTATATTTTATTTTTATCGCTATATTATTTTTTTTTTTAGTATAAATTATAGAAGGTATTTTTCCTTGTTTTCTAATTTTATTACTATATTTAGTTCCTAATTTAGTTCTATATTTAGCTTTAATTATAATTTTTTTTTTCATGTTTTTTTTATTAAAGTTTTATTTTTTTATAATTAATAGTATTATATATTAAAGTTACTTTTTTAAAATAAATATAATTATATGAATAATTTATTAAAATTAAGAAATAAATATATAGGTATACATATAAAAAATAATTTATTTTTGTATAAAAATATTATTTTAGCTAAAAAATTTAATATAAATTCTTTTTCCTTTTTTATAGGTAACCCTTTGATTTGAAAAAAAAAAATAAATGATCTTGATATATTTAAATTTAATTATTTTTGTAAAAAGTTTAATATAAAAAATAAATATATTATTCCTCATAGTAGTTATTTAATTAATTTAGGTTGTCCTATTAAAAAAACATTACTAAAATCTATTAATTTATTAAAATGAGAAATATTTATATGTAATAAATTAAATATAAAACTTATAAATTTACATTTAGGTAATCATTTAAAATTAATATCAGAAAATAAATGTATTGATAATGTTATTAATTCTATAAATAATATTATTAAATGTACAAAAAATACTATTTTAGTTTTAGAAAATTCCGCTGGTAATGGAAATTATATAGGTTATGATTTGAATCATATTTCTGATATTATATCATCTATAGATGATAAATCTCGAATAGGAGTATGTATAGATACTGGTCATGCTTTTGCAGCTGGTTATGATTTACGTAATTTTATGGATTGTGATATTTTTTTTAATAGTTTTGATAAAAAGATAGGATTTAATTTTTTAAAAGCATTACATTTAAATGGTAGTAGATGTGAATTTAATAGCAAAAAAGATAAACATAGTGTTTTGTTAAACAGTTTTTTAGGTAATAATATTTTTTATTGAATTATGAGAAATTATTATTTTAATAATTTACCTATTATTTTAGAAACAAATAATTCAAATTTATGATTAAATGAAATAAATTGATTATATTCAATTTAATTATTAGATTTATATGTTTTTAATTGTTGTTTAATTATTTGTGATAATTCATCTAATAATTTTTGTTTTGGATGTTTTTTATTAAATTCTAATAATAACTGATCTTCTGATAAATATATATATATTGGATATCCATTATTATCTTCTGTAATTATATGATATCATGGTAATTTTTTATATTTTTTTTTTTTTTTATTATTTTTTTTATTTAATGAATATATTGGATCAATATCAATTATTACTCCTAAAAATCCTAATAATTTATGTCTTACTTGTTGTCCTATATTAAATTTACTATAAGTTATCATATTTATTTATATATAATTAATTTATATTATTGTTAATATTATATATAAATAATAATAATTTTTTATTCTATTTTTATTAATTTAATATTTATTTATTAAAACTCATTTTTTAAATTTAAAATATGTATAAGGTATTAATCCAGATAAAAACATTATTGCTATTGTTATTGGATAACCATAATGTCAATTTAATTCTGGCATATATTTAAAATTCATTCCATATATTGATGATATCAGTGTAGGTGGTAAAAAAATTACAGATATTATTGAAAATATTTTTAATATACTATTTTGTTCAATATTTAAAAAACCCATTGCTGATTGCATTAAAAAATTAATTTTTTGAAATAAAGATTCATTATATGTTAATAACGATTCTATATCTGTAATAATTTCTTTTGATATTTTTTTTTGTATATCATTAAAATTTATTTTTCGTATTAAAAATTTTATAGCTCTTTTTGTATCTATTAAACATATTCTAATTTTAGAAGTCATATCTTCTTTTTTAGATAATATTGATATTGATATATTAAATTTTTGATTATTTTGATATTTAAGTATTATAGAAGTTAGATTTTCTAAATCATTTGAAATTATTTCTGTTTCATAAGCTAATTGTTCAATTTTAATTTCAAATAAATCTATTAATAAATTATATATATTTTTATATTTAGTTTTTTTATTTATTATTTCATGTTTATATATTTTAAATATTTTTAAATCTTTTTCTCTTAATGAGTACAATTTATTTTTATGTATTATAAAAGCTACTGTATATATATTCATATAATCTTCTATATTTTTTTCTACAAAAAAAGAATGTATATGTAAACCATTTTTATCTTTAAAAAATCTAGCTGAATATTCTATATTTAATAATTCTAAATTTTTTATTATTTTTTGATTAAATGTTTTTTCAATATATATTTTTTCAATATTTGATGGATTTATTAAATCTATTCAATAGTTTCTTTTTAATTTTTCTTTTTTTATATGTTTTAATGTATTTATTTTTTTGAATATTTTATTTTTATGTTTAAATATATTTAACATTTTAAGTTTATATCAATTTAGTTTAATTATATTAATTATTTTACATTAAATATTTAATTATATAAATTTTGTTTATATAAATATTTTTTATTTATTTAAAAAATTTTTAAAATATAGTAAAATATTTATTATTTGTTTCAGAATAGGGTTTTAAATGAATAAATTATTTGTAGATATAAATAACAAATCTTTTGATGTAGAAGTTTTAGAATATAAAGGATATGTTTTAGTTGATTTTTGAGCTAAATGATGTGGTCCTTGTAGATTATTTATAAATATTTTGAATGATGTACATAAAAAATTTATTAATAAGATAAAATTTGTAAAAGTTGATATTGATAATTGTGATATAATAGTAAAAAAATATAATATTGAAAGTGTTCCAACAATAATTTTATTTAAAAACGGGAATGTATTAAAAAAAAAAGTTGGTTTATTAACAAAACTAGATGTAATAAATTTTTTAAATTCAAATACATCTTATTAATTTATATATTTTAAAGTATAATTTTATTTTTAAAATTTATTAATAATATTATTAATATATTATGAATTTTACGCAATTAAAAAGTATGTCGGTTTCTGAGTTAGTTATTCTAGGTAAAAAAATAGGTTTAGAAAATTTAGCTAGAATGCGTAAACAAGATATAATTTTTTCAATTTTAAAAAAGCATTCGAAAAGCGGTGAAGATATTTTTGGTAATGGTGTATTGGAAATATTACAGGATGGTTTTGGTTTTTTAAGATCTTCAGATAGTTCATATTTATCAGGTACCGATGATATATATGTTTCTCCTAGTCAAATACGTAGGTTTAATTTAAGAACTGGAGACACTATTTCAGGTAAAATAAGACCACCTAAAGAAGTTGAACGTTATTTTTCATTATTAAAAGTTAAAAAAATAAATTATGATAGACCAGAAAATTCTAGAAATAAAATTTTATTTGAAAATTTAACTCCTCTTCATGCTAATAATAGATTATATATGGAAATAGGTAATGGTTCTACAGATGATATAACTGCCAGAATATTAGATTTGTCATCTCCTATAGGTAGAGGTCAAAGAGGTTTAATAGTTGCTCCTCCTAAGGCTGGTAAAACTATTTTATTACAAAATATAGCTAAGAGTATTAATTATAATTATTCTGATTGTATATTAATGGTTTTATTGATAGATGAAAGACCTGAAGAAGTAACTGAAATGAATCGTTTAGTAAAATGCGGAGAAGTAATATCATCAACATTCGATGAACCGGCTCAAAGACATGTTCAAGTATCTGAAATGGTTATAGAAAAAGCTAAAAGATTAGTTGAACATAAGAAAGATGTTATTATACTTTTAGATTCTATTACAAGATTAGCTAGAGCATATAATATTGTCGTTCCAGCTTCAGGTAAAATTTTAACTGGTGGTATAGATGCTAATGCTTTACATAGACCTAAAAGATTTTTTGGGGCAGCTCGTAATATTGAAGAAGGTGGTAGTTTAACCATTATAGCTACCGCATTAGTAGATACAGGTTCTAAAATGGATGAAGTAATTTATGAAGAATTTAAAGGTACTGGAAATATGGAATTACATTTATCTAGAAAAATTTCAGAAAAAAGAGTTTTTCCTGCTATTGATTATAATAGGTCTGGTACTAGAAAGGAAGAATTATTAACATCTACTAATGAACTTAAAAAAATATGAATATTGAGAAGAATTATTCAACCTATGAATGAGATAGATGCTATGGAATTTTTAATAAAAAAATTATTAATGACTAAAACAAATAATCAATTTTTTGAAATGATGAAAAATACATAATAATTTATTTAATATATTATTTTTATAGTATTTTATAATATTATTTAATATAATTATAATTATAATTATATTTATTAAAATTGGTGGTTATAGCTCAGTTGGTAGAGCTCTGGATTGTGGTTCCAGTTGTCATGGGTTCGATTCCCATTAACCACCTTTAAAATAATTTATAGGTTCGGTGAGTAGCGCAGTTTGGTAGCGCAACTGGTTTGGGACCAGTAGGTCGGAGGTTCAAATCCTCCCTTGCCGATTTTATTTTTTAAAATATTTATTTAATAATGAAAAAAAATATATTAGTAACTTGTGCGTTTCCTTATTCTAACGGTGATATACATTTAGGTCATATATTAGAAAATATTTATGCTGATATATGAGTAAGATATCAGAGATTAATAGGTAATAAAGTATATTTTATATGTTCTGATGATTCTCATGGTACTGCTATTTTGTTAAAATCTATAGAAATGCAAGTTAATCCTAATATAATGATAAAAAATATTTTATTGAATCATAAAGAAGATTTTATAAAATTTAATATTTTACATGATTATTATTATAAAACTCATAATAAATATAATTTAAATTTTTTAAAATTTTTTATTAAAAAAAGTTATACAAAAAATGTTATTTTAAATAAAAATATTTTACAGTTTTATGATAATAAAAAGAAAATTTTTTTACCAGATAGATATATAATGGGTACTTGCCCTAATTGTTTTAGTAATAATCAATATGGAGATAATTGTATAATTTGTGGTAGTATATATAATTCTTTAGATTTAATTAATCCTATTTCTTTGATTTCCAAAAATAAACCTATTTTAAAAAATTCAAATCATTTATTTTTAAACTTAAATATTTTAAAGAATAAAATATTTAATTGAATTGATAGTATTAATTTACAAAAAAATGTTTTTAATCAATTATATTATTGGTTAAATAAAAGTTTAATTAATTGAAATATTTCTAGAGATAGTCCATATTTTGGTTTTAAAATTTCTAATAGATTTATTAAAAATAAATATTATTATGTTTGATTAGATGCTTTATTAGGTTATATAAGCACATTTTATAAATTTTGTAAAATTAATAATAATAATTATTTATTTAATGAATTTTGAAATATAAATGATAATAATTATGAATTATATCATTTTATAGGAAAAGATATATTATATTTTCATGGTATATTATGGCCTGTTATTCTTGATATATTAGATTATAGAAAACCAACAAATTTAATAGTACATGGTCATTTATTAATAGATAATTATAAAATGTCAAAATCTTATAAAAATTTTATTAGTATAAAAAATTGATTAAAATTTTATGATTCTGATAGTTTAAGATATTATTTTTCTAGTTTATTATCAAATAATTTTAATGATATTAATCTATCTTTATCAGATTTTGTAAATAAAATTAATTCTGATATAGTAAATAAATTTGTAAATATATCTTCTAGAATATCTAAATTATTAGAAATTAATTTTAATAATATTTTATCTAAAAAGTTATGAAATGATAATTTTTATTATTTTTTTGTTAAAGAATTTTATATTATTAATAAATATTATTCTGATTTTAATTATTATAAAGTAATAATTAAAATTAATTTTTATTTAGATTTAGTTAATAAGTGTATTACAGATAATAAACCTTGAGATTTAAATTATAGTTTAAAAAATATTAATAATTTACATATGTTTTGTACTACAATATTAAATATTTTTAAATTAATTTCTACATATTTAATTCCTATCATTCCTAATATTATAAGTAAAATAGAAATTTTTTTAAATACTAAATTAAACTGAAAAAATTTTGATAAACCATTATTAAATCATGAAATATCAAAATATAATAATATTTATAATAGAATTGTTTTATATAATTTAAATGAATTGATGATTAATTAATTATTGTATATAATATTTATTAAATATTTTTATGTTTAATTTAAATTTATGTCTTATTTAGATATTCAAAAAATTATTAATATAGTTGGTAATAGATTTGATTTAATATTAATATCTTCTTATTATTCAAGGCAGATACAGTTATATAATAAAAAATTTATTAATAATAAAAATAAACCTACTATTATAGCTTTAAAAAAAATTGAAAATAATTTATTTGATAAAAATTTTTTAATAAATTTTTTATAAATGCATGTATTTATTAAATGAAAGTATATATGGTAGGTGGTGCTATAAGGGATAAATTATTAGGAATTAAAATAAGAGATAAAGATTGATTGGTTGTTGGTTCTACTTATATTAATATGATTAATATGGGATATAAACCTATAGGTAATTTTTTTCCTGTTTTTGTTAACCCTAAAACAAAAGAAGAATATGCTCTGGCTAGAACAGAGAAAAAACAAAGTATTGGTTATAATGGTTTTTATTGTGATTTTAATTCTTTAATATCATTAGAAGAAGATTTATTTCGTAGAGATTTAACTATTAATTCTATTGCGATGGATAAATATGGAAAATATTATGATCCTTATAATGGTATTAAGGATATTCAACATAGAGTTATTAGACATGTTTCAAATTATTTTATGGATGACCCGTTAAGATTATTAAGAGTTGCAAGATTTTATTCTTATTTATTAAATTTTAATTTTTGTATTCATATTGATACTTGAAAATTAATTAAAAAAATTGTTATAAATGGTGAATTAATTTATATAACACCTGAAAGAATCTGAATAGAATTTAAAAAAGTTTTAGAAAATAAAAATATATATTTTTTTTTTAGTGTTTTAAATAATTGTAATGCTATAAATATTATTTTTCCTGAAATAAAAAGTATATTTACTAATATAAAAATAAAATATTATTGTTTTTTAATTTTTAAGAATATAGATTATTTAAATTGTGATATATATGTAAAATTTATTTTTTTTTGTTTTTTTTTTAATTATACTATTTTTTCTAAAAAATATTTTATATATAGTGATTTTATATTAAAAAATGTTAAAAATTTTTGTTTAAAATTTAAATTACCAAATAAATTTTTTTTTTATTTTAAAAAAATTTTTTTGGTTATTAAATTGATTTTAAATTTTAATAATAAAAATAAATATAATTTTTTATTAGATATATTTTATGAGTTAGATATATGAAGAAATTTTAATATAATTTTTAAATTATTAAATATTTTATATATATTAAAAATTTTTAATTTTATAGATAATAATTTAATATATTTTTTAGAAAATAATTTATTTAATTTATGTAAATTATTAAAAAATTTAAAAATAAATAATTTTATTGATTTAAATAATATTAATACTAAAGATATTAGACAAAAAATATATAAATTACGTTTATTAATTTTAAAAAAAAATTTAATTTAAAATATTAATATTTAAAATTTTTCGTTTATTTTTCATTTAGATTTTATATCTATTTTAAGATTATTTCTTATTTTTTTATCTAATGAATATTTTATTCATCCTGTGTAAGCTATCATAGCCGCATTATCTGTGCATAATTTTTTAGGATTAAAAAAAACATTTTTATTAAATTTAATTAAGTTATACATTTTTTTTCTTAAGTAATTATTACTGCTTACTCCTCCTACAATTGATAAGTTATTAATTTTATATTTTTTAGATGCTAATTTAATTTTTTCTACTAATATAGTTGTAATACTTTCTTGTAATGAAAATGCTATATTAGCTTTATTATTAAAATTTAATTTATTATTTTTAATATAATTAAATATATGTGTTTTTAATCCTGAAAAACTAAAATTTAATGTATTTTTATTAATTAATGGTTTAGGAAAATTTAAATTTTTATTTGAATATTTTGATAGTTTTGAAATATATTTTCCTCCAGGTAATTTTAATTTTAATAATATGGATATTTTATCAAATAATTCTCCTGCTGAATCATCTAATGATTGACCTATTATTTTATATTTACCATATCCTTTTACTATACATAATATTGTATGTGCTCCTGATGTAATTAAAGATATGAAAGGAAAGTTAGGTTTGTCTTTATTTATCATTATTGACATAATGTGTGCTTCTAAGTGATTTATAGGCACAGAAGGTATTTTGTATATCAAAGAAATTGATTTAGCTAGAGTTGTTCCTATTAATAAAGAATTAGGTAATCCTGGTCCAGCAGAATACGCAATTATATTTATATCTTGGATTTTTTTTTTAGATTTATTTAATGCTTGATTTAATACTGTAAATATTTTTTTATAGTGATTTTTAGAAGCTATTTCAGGCATAATTCCACCATATTTAGTGTGTATAATATTTTGGCTAAATAGTTTATTAGTTAATATTCCTAATTTATTATCATATATACTTATTCCTGTTTCATCACATGATGTTTCTATTCCTAAAATTATCATATCTTTTTTTTTACTTTAAATTATTATATAATTATATTGTATTTTAACTTAAATTTTATCTTTATGTTATGGAATATTTTATGCCTTATATTAAAATAAAAGAAAATGAACCTTTTGATATGGCTTTAAGAAGATTCAAAAGATGTTGTGAAAAATCTGGTATTTTAACTGAATTACGTAAAAGAGAATTTTATGAAAAACCTACTACTATAAGAAAAAAAGCTAAAGCTTCTGCTATTAAAAGACGCATAAAAAAATTTTTTAGAAAAAATAAATAATATTTAATTTTATAAAGAAATATATATTTATGAATTATATTTCTAGTTTATTTATTAGTCAATTAGTATCATCTAATAATATTATTGATATAATTTCTTCAAAAGTTAATTTAAAAAAAGTTGGTAAGTACTATAAATCTTTTTGCCCATTTCATGATGAAAAGAATCCATCTTTTATAGTTAACAAAGATAAACAATTTTTTTATTGTTTTGGTTGTAAAATAAGTGGAAATATTATAGATTTTTTAATGAAAATCAATAATTATAATTTTTTAGATGCTATTAAAGAATTATCTAATATAAGTAATATACCAATATTATATAATAATAATATAAATATTATTAATAAAAATTATTTTTTAAATAAAAATAAATTTTTTAAATTAATGTTAAGTCTTAATAATATTTATGTAAAATCTTTATTTATTAATTATAAATTTTATAAATTAAATAATTTTTTTTTAAAAAGAAACATAAATTATAATTGTATTTTACATTTTTCTATAGGCTATTCTTATAATGTATTAGTTAATAAATTTATAAATAATTTAAATTATGAAAATAAATATTTTTTATATAAATTAGGTATTTTAATAAAAAATAAATTTGGTAATTTTTATGATAGGTTATTTAACAGAATAATATTTCCTATACATAATGTAAATGGTAATATTGTTGCGTTTGGTGGTAGATCTATTATAAATAATAATTTTAATAAATATATAAATTCTTCTAATAATGTTTATTTTACTAAAAATTATAATTTATATAATTTTTATAATATTATAAAAAATAAAAATAAATTAAAAAGAATACTAATAGTAGAAGGTTATATAGATGTAATCATGTTATATAAATTTGGTATTAATTATTCTGTAGCATTATTAGGTTCTAGTATTTCTAAAAAACAAATTGAAATTTTATATTTTTATACTAATAAAATTATATTATGTTTAGATGGAGATAAGTCTAATTTTTCTTATATTAAAAGTATTATTAAATTATTAATTTCTTTTATAAATATTAAAAGAATGTCTTTTTTCGTTTTTTTACCTTATGGAGAAGATCCTGATTCTTTAATACAAAAAGAAGGTAAATTGTTATTTGAAGAAAGATTAAATAATTCTTTATCTATTATTGATGTATTATTTAAATTTTATTTTTTGAAGGATAATTTATTAACTTATAGAAATAAAGTTTTTTTTGTAAATTCACTAATACCGTATATATCTAAAATAAATTGTTCTATTACTAAATATTTTGTGAAAAGAAATATTTTAAATAAAATAGGTATTTTAAATGAATATTATTTAAATAATTTATCATATTATCAGTATAATAATAAAAGATTAAAAGTTAAATTTACTTTATTAAGATGTTTGATAAGTTTATTATTAAAATATCCTATTTTATCAAGTAAAGTAAATTTATATGATAAAATATTTAATTATAGTTTTAGTAAAAAAATTCCAGGTTTAAATTTATTTTTATGCTTAGTTAATATATGTATTAATAATAAAAATGTTAATTTTATAAAAATTATATCTAATTTTAAAAATAATATAATTATAAAAAATTATTTAATAAAATTATTTTTATGAAATTTTTTTCCTAACAATGTTAATTATAATTTAATATTTAATAATACATTAATTAAATTAAAATTTTTTATAATTAAAAATATGTTAAAAAAATTTTTAATAAATAATAATAATTTATATGAATTATCTTTAAATAAAAAAATTAAAATATGAAATTTAATTAAATTTAAAAATTTAAATCAATAGTTATTTATATATATTATTATATAATAAAATGTATTTATTATGTTATTTAATTTTCAAACAATGGATTTCATTATATGAAAAAAAACATTAAATTACAAATAGGTTTATTAATTTCAGAAAACAAAGATAGGGGTTATATAACATGTTCTCAAATTAATAAAAAATTATCTTTTATAAATAAAATTAGTTTTGATCAATACAAACAAATTATTAAAATGATTAATAGTTTTAACATTTCTGTAATTAAAGATATTAATATAGATAAATCAATTTTTTATGATAAAAATAATATTATTTCTAAAAATAATATGTTTAAATTATCAGATAATAATTTATTAAAATCTAAAAGTAATATTAATAGAATAAAAGATCCTGTTAAAATGTATATGAAAGAAATGGGAGGTGTTGAATTATTAACTAGAGAAGATGAAATTAAAATAGCTAAAAGAATTGAAAATAGTATTAATAAAATTCAATTTGATTTAGCTAAATATTTTAAATCTATTAAATATTTTTTAAATCAATATGAATTAGTAAAATGTAATGTAATTAAGTTATCTGATTTAATAGTTGGTTTTATAGATTATAAATTTAATTATAATTTTATATTTAATAATCAATATGATAATTTTTATAAAATAAAATATATAGATAATTTTAATAATAATAATAATACTAATAATCTTAAATTAATAATAAAAAATAAATTTGATTTTTTAAGTTATCAATATAATAATTTATTAAAATTTATAGATAATTATACAATTAATCATCCTTATACTAAATATGAATTAAATAAATTAATAAATATTTTTATGACTTTTAAGTTAGTACCTAATCAATTAAATAATTTATTATTAAAAATAAAAAAAATTTTCAATAATATAAATATTATTGAAAAAAAAATAATGTATTTATGTGTTAAAAAAAGCTTAATGCCAAAAAATATTTTTGTTTATTTATTTAATAAATATAATTCTAATATTATATGGTTAAATAAAGCAATAGATATGAATAAATTTTGATCTTTAAATTTATTAAATATAAAAAACAAAATATTAAAGAAAATAAATAATTTGATTTATATAGAAAAAAAGATAGGTTTAAATATTACAAAATTTAAAAAAATTAATATTAATATATTAAATAATGAAATTATTACTAAAAATTCAAAGAAAGAAATGGTAGAAGCAAATTTAAGATTAGTAATTTCTATAGCTAAAAAATATACTAATAGAGGTTTACAATTTTTAGATTTAATTCAAGAAGGTAATATAGGTTTAATGAAAGCTGTTGATAAATTTGAATATCGAAGAGGATATAAATTTTCTACATACGCTACTTGATGAATACGTCAAGCTATTACAAGATCTATAGCAGATCAAGCTAGAACTATTAGAATACCTGTTCATATGATAGAAACAATAAATAAATTAAATAGAGTTTCTAGACAACTTTTACAAGAGATTGGTAGAGAACCTACTCCTGAAGAATTATCAAGTAAAATGTTAATTTCTGAAGATAAAATTAGAAAAATTTTAAAAATTTCAAAGGAACCCATCTCTATGGAAACTCCTATAGGAGAAGATGAAGATTTACATTTAGGAGATTTTATAGAAGATACATCTTTAGAATTACCTTTAGATTCTGCTACTACTGAAAGTTTAAAATCTGTTACAAATAATATTTTATCAAGTTTAACTCCTAGAGAAGCACAAGTGTTAAGAATGCGATTTGGTATTGATATGAATAGTGATCATACTTTGGAAGAAGTTGGAAAACAATTTGATGTAACTAGAGAACGTATAAGGCAAATAGAAGCAAAAGCTTTAAGAAAATTACGTCATCCTAGTAGATCAGAAATATTACGTAGTTTCTTAGAAGATTAATTTATGAATTTAATAGATTTTATTTATTTTATTTAATTTCATATTATTTAATTTAGTATTAATTATAACATTATTTATTATATTTTATTTTAAAGGATTTTATGTTATACGAAAAAGATTTAAATGAAGATGATATTAATCATGAAATGAATAAATGTATTATATCGTTTAAAAAAAAAATATCTAAGTATAATTTAAATTATAATAATATAAATATTATTTCTAATTTATTTGTTGATTATCATGGTTATAAAACAAAATTATCTAAATTATCTAGTATTTTGTTAAAAAATAATAGTTTTAAAATTTCTTTATTTGACAAAAATATAAAAAATCAAGTTAGAAAAGTAATAGAAACTTCTGGTTTAAATTTTACTACAAATGTTAGCAAAAATGATATAATTGTAAATTTACCTATTATTACTGAACAACATAAAATGAAAATTTTAGATTTATTAAAAAAAGATTTACAGTTTTTTAAAATTTCTATAAGGAATAAGCGTAAGTTTTTTAAAAATAATATAAAAATATTATTAAATAATAAGGTTTTTAATAAAGATCAAAGTTTATTATTAAATAATAAATTACAATTTATTACAAATAAATATATTAAAATTTTAGACGATTTATTTATAAATAAAAAAAATAATATATTATTATAATAATATATAAATTTATTTTATTATTTTATTTATAACTTATATATTTATTAATATAATTATTATATATTATTTAGTTATTATTATTAATAATGATATATAATTTATAATTATAAATTAATATAGTTAATGTTTTATGTTCAAATTTAATAAGTTTATATTATTATTTTTTTTTTTATTTAATTTAAATTATAGTTTTTCAAAAAATTTAAAATTTAATAAAATTTTAATATATTCTAATAATAATAGTTATTTTTATAATGTTTTATATAAAAAATTTAATTATGATATATTTAAAATTAATAATAAAAATATAATAAGTTGTTTATGACAAACAAATTTATTATATAAAATAAAATATTTTAAATTAAGAAATAAATTATATTTATTATTATATAATAAATTTATTATTAATAATATTAAATTAAATTATAATAATGATTTGATTTTAAATAAATATTTTTTGATAGATATATTGAATAAGTTTAATATCAAAAAAAATTATTATTTTAATAAAAATAATTTATTAAAATTTAAAAAATTTATATTGTCAAAATATAGAAATATAGGTTTATTAAATATTAATATTAATTTTAATATTATTAAATTAAATAATAATTCAATTATATTAAAAATAAATATTTTAAATAATTCTTTAAATAAAGTTAATATACAAATAAATGGTAATAAATTTTTAAATAAAAAAAAAATTTTATTATTATTGGATATTAATAATATTAAATTTAATAATTTATTTTTTAATAAATATATATTAAATTCGTATTTAAATAATATAAAAAATTTTTATTATAATTATGGTTTTTTAGATTTTAATATTATTAAAATTAAAAAAAATATTTGTTGTAATAATATATTAAATATTAATATATATATTAAAGAAGGAAATAGATATAAAATAGATAATATTTTATTATCTAGTAATTTATTAAAATTAAATAATAATATTTTATATAAATTTAAATTAAATAATTTATTTATTAATAAATATTTTAATTATATTGAATTAAAGTCTTTAATAAATAAAATAGATTTTTATTGTAAAAAGAGAGGTTATTTAAATATATTATTAAATATTAAATATAAAAAAATATTTAATAAAAAAATTATATTTTTTTTATATTTTAAATTAAATAATATTTATAATATTAAAAATGTTATTTTTAATATAAATTATTATAATAAAAATTATAGTTTTTTATTATTTGATTTTTATAAAATTAAAGGGTTTATTTATAATAAATATTTATTAAATAAATTATTATATAATTTATTAAATAATAATAATCTTAAAAATATATATTTAAAATTAAAGAATGATAATTTATTAAGTAATAATTTAAATGTTTTTTATAATATAAAATATAATAAAAATGGTTTATTTAATTTTAATTTTAATTATAGTAAGATTAAATATCTTAATTATAAATTTATTTTTACTAAACAAAATTTATTTAATATAGGTGATGAATTTAATTTAAGTTTTATTAACAATGATTATAATAATTTTAGTAGTTTTGATTTTACAAATATAATTTTTAAAAATATTTATTTAAAATATAAATTTTTTTATAATAATAAAATTAATAATTTATTATATAATAATAATAAATATTCAAATAATTTATATGGTTTAAATATAGGTATTTTAAAAAATTTAAATAGCAGAATAAATTATAATTTATATATAAAATATATTAATAATAAAATATATAATTTTAATAAAAATTTATTATCTATAAATAATTTAAATCTTATATTTAATAATATTATAAATTTAAATAATATTAAAAATAATTATAAATATAATAATTTTTTATTAAAAAATATATTTACAATTAATAATTTAAATAATATATATAATCCTAGCAATGGATATTATATAAATTTAAATACTAAAATTAGTTTACCACTATCAAATGATAAATTTTATAAATTTTATATTATACTTAAAAAATATATATCTTTAAATAATAATAATTTTATTACATGATTTATAAATATATTTTATGGTTATTCAAAAGGATTAAATAATAAAAATATTTATATTTATGAAAATTTTAATAATTTAAATAATGATTTTTTTAGAGGTTTAAATTATAAAAATTTATTTAATAATTTGATTTTTATAAATTCTAAATTTTTAAATTGTACAAATTATAATAATTATTGTTTGTATGAATGATATTTAGGAAAAAATTATATTTTTTATATTAATAATGAATTTATTATTAATAATATATTTTTAAATAAATATAATTTTTATAAAGATTATATAAAATTAATTTTTTTTATAGATACAGGTTTTATATCAAATAATTATAATTTAAATAGTAAATTATTAATTAATTATAAATTAAATTATATAAATTTTAAAAAAATATTTAAATTATCTTATGGTATACATACTAAAATATTTACTCCTTTAGGATATTTAAATATTGTTTTAGGTATACCAGTAAATTTTAATTTAAATAATAAAACAAATTTATTAAATTTTTATTTAAGTAATAAATAATTATATGAAAAATAATATTTTAAATTACATTATTAAATTTATTTTATTTTTAAATTTATTAATATTTAGTAATTTATATGCTATATCTAATAATATTGCTTGTCTTGATATTAATTATGTATTAAATAATACTCATCAATATAATAAATATTTATTAAAATTAAATAATATATTTAAAGAATATTATATAAAATATAATAAATATATAAATATTTTAACTAATAAAGAAAAATTATTAAATAATAAAAAATATTTTATTAATTTAAATAAATTTAAATTTTTGAGATTTAATTTATTAATAAAAAAAAAGAAGATTTTTGATAATTTAAATAAAATTCAATATTTATTAAATAAAAAAAATATTAAAATTTATAATAAAACTATGTTAAAAATTTTTAGTTTAATAAATAATATTTCTTATATTAATAAATATAATTTAGTTTTTGATTCAAATCATATTTTTTATTATAATAAAAATATAAATAATATAACAAATTATATTATTTATATAATTAATAAAAAGAATATATTTAATTAATTTATTAAATCATTTAATTAATAATGGATCCTAAATTTATACATTTAAATGTACATAGTGATTATTCTATAAAAGATGGTATTTGTAAAATAGAAGATTTATTAAAAAAATGTGTTGAATTAAATATACCATCAATAGCATTAACAGATTTTTATAGTTTATCTGCTAGTATAAAATTTATTAATAAATCATATTTTTATGGTATAAAACCTATTATAGGAGTAGATATATATATTCATTATAAAAATACTTTTTATAAAGAATCTCATTTATCAACTATATTAGTTATGAATAATATAGGTTTTTCTAATTTAATAAAATTAATTTCTTTATTTTTTATTAAGGATAAATTTAAATCTAATTTACATAATTATTCTATTTATTATAAATTAATTTTAAAATTTCAAGAAGGTTTAATATTTTTATTTTCTTTTGATAAATTTAATTGTTTAGGGAAATATTTTATATATAGAGATATTAATTTAATTAAAAAAATTATTTTATTTTGAAAAAAAATTTTAAAAGATAGAATATATTTACATATTTATAGACTTTTTCATTTAGATGAAAATATTTATATAAATAAAATAATTAATTTATCTTATGAATTAAATATATTTTTAGTTGCTAGTAATAAAGTTTTATTTATTAATAAAAATGATTTTAATATTCATAATATACGTTGTTCTATATATTATAATTGTAATATTAAAAAAGTTTCTAATTATATAAATTATAGTAATGAACAATTTTTAAAAACTGATTTACAAATGTTAGATATTTTTAGGGATATACCAGAAGTTATATATAATAGTATTGAAATTTCTAAAAGATGTAATTTTATTTTAAAAAAGAGAAAGTTAATTTTGCCTAATTTTAATATTAAAAAAAATTTAACATCTTTTGAATATCTTAAAAAATTAACTTTACATAATTTATATAAAAAAATAAATAAAAATTTATTTAAAAAATATATATTAAGATTAAAAAAAGAATTAAAGATAATAAATAAAATATCTTTATCTAATTATTTTCTTATAGTTATGGAATTTGTTAATTGATCAAAAAAACACAATATACCAGTAGGACCAGGAAGAGGTTCAGGAGCAGGTTCGTTAATAGCTTATTTGTTAGGTATAACTAATATAGATCCTTTAAAATTTAATTTAATTTTTGAAAGGTTTATAAACTTAGAAAGAGTGTCTATACCGGATTTTGATATAGATTTTTGTATGGAAAAGAGAGATAAAGTTTTATTACATATAGAAAAATTATATGGAAAAAATTCTGTAGCTCAAATAATAACATTTAATACATTAACTGCTAAATCTGTTATACGAGATGTAGGAAGAATTTTAGGTTATTCATATGTTTTTATAGATTATATAGCCAAATTAATACCATTTAATATTGGCATTACATTAGAAAAAGCAATGAAAATAGAACCTAAATTAAATAAATTATACAATAAAGATATTCAAGTTAAAAAATTAATTGATATATCTAAGAGATTAGAGGGTTTAATAAAAGGTGTTGGTAAACATGCCGGTGGTATAGTAATATCATCTAAATCAATATATAATTTTTGTCCAGTATTTAAAGATTTTGAAAATAAAAAATTAATTACTCAATTTGATAAATATGATATTGAATATATTGGATTAATTAAATTTGATCTTTTAGGTTTAAAAACATTAACTATTATAAATAAATGTATTAAATTAATTTATAAAAATCATAAAATCGTAATTAATATTAATAATTTAAATTTAAATGATGAATTAAGTTTTAATTTATTAAAGAAATCTAATACTATAGCTGTTTTTCAATTAGAATCTAAAGGAATGAGAGATTTAATAAGAAAATTAAAACCTGATTGTTTTGAAGATATAGTTGCATTATTAGCTTTATTTAGACCTGGACCTTTAAAGTCTGGAATGGTAGATAATTTTATAAATAGAAAAAATGGTATTGAAAAAATATATTATCCTAATAAATATTATAATCATAAATTATTAATACCTATATTAAAATGTACTTATGGAATAATATTATATCAAGAACAAGTTATGCAAATTGCTAAAGTATTAGGTAATTATAATTTAGGTTTAGCTGATATATTAAGAAGATCAATTAGTGATAAAAAAAAGAATGATATACATATACATAAAAAAAATTTTATTAAAGGTTCTAAAATGTTATGTATAGATTCTAAATTGTCTTTAAAAATATTTTCTTTGATGGAAAAATATTCAGGTTATGGATTTAATAGATCTCATTCTGTATCATATGCTATTATTGCATATCAAACATTATGATTAAAAGCTAATTTTTTATGCGAATTAATTGTTTCTGTTATGAATACTGATATTGATAATGTTAATAAAATAATATCTATGATTAATGAAGCTAAAAATAATAATATTAAAATTATTTATCCTAATATTAATAAAAGTAATTATTATTTTAAAATTAATAAAAATGGTAATATAATTTATGGATTAGGGGCTATTAAAGGTGTAGGAAAAAATTCTATTAGAAATATTATAAATATAAGAAATAAAAATGGTAAATTTAAGAATTTTATACATTTTTGTGTTTTAAATTTTAATAATAATAAAATTAGTAAGTCTTCTTTAGAAAGTTTAATTTACTCTGGATGTTTTGATATTTTTAATATTAATCGTTATATTTTATTTAAGAATATTAAAAATATTTTAAAAATTGCTAATTTTGAAAATGAAAAGAATAATATTAATCAATTAAGTTTATTTAAAGTAAATTATTTTAATAATTTAAAATTTTTAAATAAAAAAATTAGTAAAGATTATAAAAAAGATTTAATGTTAAATAAAGAAAAATTTTTTTTAGGCTTATATTTAACTGATCATCCAATAAAAAAATATATTAAATATATAAAATATAAATATAATATTTTTTATATTAGAGATATTTATTATTTAAAAATTATTAAAAAATTAACTATTTGTGGTGTTATAACTAATATTAAGTGTTTATATACTAAAAATAAAAATAAAATGTATATTATTAATATAGATGATAGTACTGGAAATTTAGAAATTATATTATTTAAAGAATTATATATAAAATTTTATAAATTTTTAGAAATTAATAATATTATTATAATATATGGTTCATTTAAAAATTGTGTTTATAAATATAAAATTTTATTTTTAGTAAAAAATATTTTATTGTTTAATAAAAAAATAATATAAATTATTTATTCTTATATATTATAATATTATAATTTAATTTGTTTAATTTTTTTATAAAATTTTATGTCTAAGATATGTATTATAACTGGTAAAAAACCAATTTTTGGTAATAAGAGATCTCATTCTATGAATGCTACTAAAAGAAAATTTTTGCCTAATTTACATAATCATCGTTTTTGAATTTCTAATAAGAAAAAATTTATAAAACTAAAAGTTACATCTAAGGCTATAAGAATAATAGATAAGAAAGGAATAAATTTTTTTTTAAAAAAAAATAAAAATAATAATAAATAAAATAATGTTATGTCAAAAAAAAATAGAATAAAAATAAAACTTATTTCTAGTTCAGGAAGTAAGCATTTTTATACCACTACTAAAAGTAAAAAAAATATAAATAAAAAACTATCTATTAAGAAATATGATCCAATAATCAGAAAACATATAATTTATAACGAATTTAAGATTTAATTTTTATTATTTCTCCTTTCTATATAAAGAAAGGAGAATATAAATTGTTTTTATAAAATTATTTATATATTTATAATATAATTTATATGTTTAATATAATTAATTATTTTATTTTTTAAATTTTATATTATTATATAATTTTATATTTTATATATATAGATCTTTAATATTATTTTTTAGATAATTAGATATACTTTTATTATTTGGTTTAATTGTATTTTTATTTATTTTTCATTGTGCAGGACATAATTCTTTACTTGAATTATATATATTTATAGCATCTATTAATCTTAATATTTCATCTATATTTCTGCCTATATGAAAATCATTTATTGAAATATGTTTTATAACTCTTTTTTTATCTATTAAAAATGTAGCTCTTAAAGAATAACTATTTTTATAGTTTACTTTATATAATTTTTGAATTTCTTTGTTTAAATCTGAAATTAAATTAAATTTTATATTATTTCCTATACCTCCTTTTTCTATAGGAGTGTTTTTTCATGCCAAATGAGTATAAACTGAATCAGTAGATATTCCTATTATTTTAGTGTTTTTTTTTTTAAATTCTTTATATTTATAATTTAATGATAATATTTCTGTTGGACATATAAATGAAAAATCTAAAGGTCAAAAGAATAGTAAACAATTTTTGTTTTTAATTTCTTTTTTAAAATTAAAATTTTTTATTATATTGTTTTTAGGTGTAATACTTTTTGCTATAAAATTAGGTGCTTTTTTTTTTATTAACATGGTTTTTATATTTTATATAATTATTATATTTATTATATTATAATTATTTATAATTAAGTATTTATTTTTATTAAAATTATTTTTTACATAAATTATGATTATTAATTTATATCCTTGATTAAAAAATTTATATAAAGATATTATTTTTTCAAATATATTTAAAAGAAAAAATTTTGGTTTAATAATTAATTATAGTACTAATTTAAATGCAGATAATTTAATTATTAATTTAATTAAATGATTATTTTGTGATTATAAAATTAATCATTATTTTTGTAATAAATGTTTAAATTGTAATTTATTAAATAATAATAATCATCCAAATTATTTTGATTTTAAAAATAATAATAATATTTCTTTAGATAAAGTAAAAGATTTAAATAATATTTTTTTAAATAGTTTATATATTTCTAAATATAAAGTTATTTATTTTTCAAATTTTAATTTTAATAATAAATTTATTAATAATTTTTTATTAAAAATTATAGAAGATTCTTTTTATGATGTTATAATAATATTTTCTTGTTTAAATTATATTAAAATACCTAATACTATTTTAAGTAGATGTTATAAATATATTATATATTTACCTAATGAAACTTATATTTTAAATTGAATATTAAATAATTATAAATATATAAAGTTAAATTTTAATAAATTGACAATTTTAGCTTCAATACGTATTAATGATTTTTCACCTGTTTTATCTATTTTCTTTTTAAAAAAATTATGATTATTAAGAAAAATATTTATTAATAATTTTAATTTAATATTTTCTAAAAATATAAATAAATATTTTAAACTATTTTATAATAATAATTTATTAAAATATTATATAAAATGATTTTTATATATTTTGTTAGATATTTTAAGATTTAATAGATTAAATTATATTTATTATAATATTGATTATATTAGTATTATAAAGAATTTTAATAATTTAATATCTGTAGATAAAATTTTTTTAATAATTGATAAAATTTTTATTTTTTTATGTGATTTAAAAAATAATTTAAATTTAAATAAGGATATATTTTATTATAATTTAATATATAATATTTATTATTTAATTAATTCTTAATATTATTATGTGTTTTTTTGATAGTCATTGTCATTTAAATCTTATAAAAGATATTAATATTATAAAATTATTAAATTTTTTAGAAATTAAAAAATTTAAATATATATTGTCAGTTTCTATTAATATTAATGATTTTTTATATATGTATAATAATTATTTTAGTAATAAAATTATTTATTTTTCTTGTGGAATACACCCAAATAATATTAATTTATTAAATAAATATGAATTATATAATATAGAAAAATTTATTATTTATAAAAAAGTAATAGCTGTTGGAGAAACTGGTTTAGATTATAAAAATAATATTTCTAAAAATATTCAACAATTTTATTTTAATTATCATTTATATTTATCAAATAAATATAGTAAACCTACTATAATACATAGTAGATTATCTTATAAAGATACTTTTAATATGATTAAAAATTTTGATTTAAATAATTTTGGAGCTGTTATACATTGTTTTAATTATAATAATAAATATGAATTATATAAGTTTTTAAATTTAGGTTTATATATATCATTATCAGGTTTAATAACATTTAAAAATATTTTATATTTTAATGATTTAATAAAATACATACCTATTGATAGATTATTAGTAGAAACAGATTCTCCTTTTTTATGCCCTGAACCATATAGAGGCAAAATTAATATTCCATATAATATTATATTTATTATTAAAACAATCAGTATTATAAAAAGAATAAATTTTAATAAATTATGTTCTTATCTTTTAAATAATTTTTTAACTTTATTTAAAATTTAAATTTTTTCTTTTAATAATTAAAATATTATTTTTTATATTTTTTGTTTTAATAAATTTATAATTTATTTTTTTATAATATTTTATGATTTTATTTTTTTGATGACCTACTTCGCATATTAAATAACCACCTTTTTCTAAATATTTATATGAATTTTCAATAATTTTTTTAATTAAATATAAACCTTTATTTTTAGATATAAGAGATTTTTTAGGTTCATATAAGTATTCTTTTGGTAAAAATTTAATTTCTTTTTTATTTACATATGGCGGATTAGTTATTATTAAATTATATTTTTTTTTGATATTTTTAAATAAATTTGATTGAATTAGTTTTATATATTTTTGTTTATTATGTAAATAAATATTTTTTTTTGCAACTTTTAATGTTTTTGAACATATATCTGAAGCATCTATTTCAGAATTTAAAAATATATATGAACATATTATAGCTATACATGCACTTCCAGTGCATAAATCTAGTATTTTTAAATTATTATTATTATATTTAATTATATATTTTAATTTATTTAAAAAATTATCATTAATGTGGCTTCTTGGTATAATTGATCTTTTATCAATATAAAATTGTTTTTTGCTAAATCATACTTTTTTAGTTAAATATACTATAGGTATTTTATATTTTATTCTTAATTTTGCTAAATATTTTATTTTATTTAATTTATTTTTATTTATTTTAATTTTATAATATTTTTTATATATATTTAATTTTAAAATAGAATATATTAAATGTATAGATTCAGTATATGGGTTATAAGTACTATGACCATAAAATAAATTATGTTTATTAAATAATTTTGTATATTTTTTTATTATTTTATATAAAATTATATTTTTCATATTATTATTATTATAATATAATAGTATAAATAAATAATATATTATATATTATTTATATGCGGAAGTGGCGAAATTGGTAAACGCGCTAGAATTAGAATCTAGTTATTTTAAGATACGAGTTCGAGTCTCGTCTTCCGTAATTAATGTTACATTTAATTTATTAAGTTTTGGGGTATAGCCAAGTGGTAAGGCATCGGGTTTTGATCCCGAGATCCCAGGTTCAAGTCCTGGTACCCCTGTTTTAAAATAGCTACGTAGCTCAGTAGGTTAAGAGCACAGCACTCATAAAGCTGAGGTCACAGGTTCAAATCCTGTCGTAGCTAATTTAATTTAAATTTTATATTAATAACATGTATAGAAAAGTTTATTTAAAAACTTGAGGTTGTCAAATGAATCATTATGATTCAAATAAAATATTAAATTTATTGAAAATTAATAATAATTTAATAGTTGATAACTATAAAGATTCAGATTTAATAATATTAAATACTTGTTCAATTAGAAAAAAATCAGAAAATAAAGTTTTTAATTTTATAGAAAAATTAAGATCATTTAAAAAAACTAATAGCAATTTGATTATTTGTGTTTGTGGGTGTTTATCTACTCATTTAAAAGATAAGATATTTTTACGTAATAATTTAGTTGATATAATATGTGGTCCTCAATCAATACATAAATTAAATAAATTAATTTATAAATTTATAAAATATAAAAAAAAAATAATTTATATAAAATCTTCAAAAATAGATAAAAATTATATTTATAATAAAGATTTTGATAATAATAACATTAAATTAAGTACTTATGTAACTATTATGGAAGGTTGTAATAAATTTTGTTCATACTGTGTGGTTCCTTATACAAGAGGAAAAGAAATAAGCAGATCGCCAGAAAAAATTATAGATGAAATTTGTTATTTATCAAATAATAATATACGAGAAATTAATTTATTAGGTCAAAATGTAAATGCTTATTCTGGTACATTTGATGATGGAAATTTATGCAGTTTTTCTAGTTTATTAAATATAATTTCTAAAATTGATAAAATTAAAAGAATAAGATTTACAACTAGTAATCCATATAATTTTAATAATGATATTATTAATTGTTATAAGAATATTAAAAAAATTGTTAGTTATTTACATTTACCTGTTCAAAGCGGTTCTAATAAGATATTAAAATTAATGAGAAGAAGATACAATATAGAATTATATAAAGAATTAATAAATAAAATTTTATATATTAGACCTAATATGATATTTAGTACTGATTTTATAGTTGGTTTTCCTGGGGAGAAAGAAAAAGATTTTTTATTAACTTTAGATTTAATTAATGAATTAAAATTTGATCATAGTTATATATTTATTTATTCTCCTAGACCTGGTACAGAGTCTTTTTATATGAAAGATAATATTGATTTAATTGAAAAAAAAAGAAGATTTAAAGAAATAAAATTATTAATAGATAATAATATTATTTATTGAAATAAAAAAATGTTAAATAATAATTATAAAATATTAGTTGAAGGATATTCAAAAAAAGATTCTAAATTTTTATTTGGTAGAACAGAAAATAACAGAAAGGTTTATTTTATTGGTAATAAAAATTTATTAGGTAAATTAATAAATGTTAATATTACTGATATTAGTAATAAAAATTATTTATATGGTAATTTATAATTTATTAATATATATTAATCTATAATGAAAAATTTATTTAACAAAAAAATAAAAAATAATTTATATAATATAAAACCTAAAAACAAAAAACAATATTTATATTTAAATAATATTTTTAATAAAGTAATTACTTTTGGCGTAGGAGTATCTGGAACAGGCAAAACATATTTATCTACAGCTGCAGCTATAGATTATTTTAACAAAAGAAAAATATATAAAATAATTTTAGCTAGACCTATAGTAGAAGCTGGTGAAAAATTAGGTTATTTACCTGGTAATTTTAATCAAAAAGTCGATCCTTATTTATGTCCTATATATGATATTTTATTTGAAATTTTAGGTTCAAATTTTTATAATAAGTATATATCTAGTAATATAATAGAAGTAGTTCCTTTAGCTTATATGAGAGGAAGAACTTTTAATAATAGTTTTATAATATTAGATGAAGCTCAAAATACCACTATACAACAGATGAAAATGTTTCTTACTAGATTAGGTTTTAATTCTAAAGCTGTAATAAATGGGGATATATCTCAAATTGATTTACCTAATAAAATTACTTCAGGTTTAAAGCATGCTATAAATATATTTAAAAATTATAATAACATAGGTTTTACTTTTTTTAGTTATAAAGATATAATGCGTTCATATATTTTAAAAGATATAATTAAAGCTTATGAAGATAAAAAATAATATTTATTTAATTAATAGATTTTTAAATATAAATATTGCTTTTAATGATTGTTTTTTTGTAGTTGATAAATTATTAATAAATAAATTATTTTATAATTTATTTTTTTTTTTTAATATAAAAAAATATATTAGCATAACTTTAGTTAATAGTAATTATATTTTATATTTAAATAAAAAATTTAATAATAAAAATATATACACTAATGTGTTATCTTTTAAATTTTATAGTAATTTAAAATTTAATTTATTGGGAGATATAATAATTTGTCCTAAAATTTTATTAATGGAGTCAATTAAAAAAAATAAAAATCATATTTTATATTTTTTATATATTTTAATTCATGGTTTTTTACATTTAATTAATTTTAATCATAAAAAATTTAATGATTATAAAAAAATGAAATTTTTTGAATATTTTTTTTTAAATATATTATTTTAAATTTTATTATATCAATATATTTAAATTTTATAATTTATAAATATATTGTAATTTTATTATATATAAATTAAAATATATAATTTATGAATTGTATTTATTTAATAATATTAAGAAAATGTATATTTTTTTCGGTAAAATAAAAAATTTTTATAAATTATTTTTAATGTTTATATTGTTATTTTTTATATTTTTATTAAATTATTATTTTATTAAATTACATATAATATTAAATTTAGTATTTAATATATTAATTTATTTTGTTTTTTTTTCTATTATTAAATCTTTATTTTGATTTAAATATTTTATTATTTTTTTAAAAGAATCTAAAAAAGAGCTTTTATTGGTTAATTGGCCTTCATTTTATGATGTTATTAAAATTGTTTTAATAGTTATTATATTTAGTTTTTTAATTTCTTGAATAATATGATTTATTGATATAATTATATTATATACTTTAACTTTATTAAGTAATGTGAGATTATAAAATGTATAATAATAGTAATTTTAAAAAATGATATGTTATACAAGTATTTTCGGGGTTTGAAAATAAAGTAGTTAATAAATTAAAATATTATATTAAATTAAATAAATTAGAAAATGATTTTGGTGATATATTAGTTCCTACTGAAAAAGTAGTTGAAATAAAAAATGGTATTAAAATTAAAAGTGATCGTAAATTTTTTCCAGGATATTTTTTAATTAATATGATTATGAATGAAAGAAATTGATATTTAATAAAAAATATTCCTAAAATAGTTGGTTTTATAGGAGGTAATTTATCTAATCCTTTTCCAATAAGTGAAAAAGAAATTGATATTATAAAAAATAAATTAAATAAAATAGATGGTAAAATTAAACCTAAAGTTTTATTCGAATTAGGAGAATTAATAAGAGTAAATAATGGTCCTTTTTCTGATTTTAGTGGTACAGTCGAGGAAGTTGATTATGATAAAAATAGATTAAAGGTTGCAGTATTAATATTTGGTAGATCAACTCCTGTAGAATTAGATTTTTCTCAAGTAGAAAAAAGTTATTAATTATTTATAAGTTTTATTTTAAAATGTATAAAAAAATTAAGTCATATATTAAATTACAAGTTTTATCTGGAATGGCTAATCCTAGCCCTCCTATAGGTCCTATATTAGGTCAAAAAGGTTTAAATATTATGAATTTTTGTAAATTATTTAATGAAAAAACTTCTAATTTAGATAAAGGTATACCATTACCTGTAGTTATTACAGTATATTTTGATCATACATTTGATTTTATTATTAAAAGTCCTACTGTTGCGTATTTAATTAAAAAATATGTTTCTATTAATAAAGGTTCTAATAAACCAGGTAAAGAAATTGTTGGATATATAAATAAAGATCAGTTAATAGAAATATCTAAAATAAAAATTCTAGATACAAATTCTTATAATATAAATAGTTTAGTTAAATGTATTATTGGAACTGCAAATTCTATGGGAGTTAAATATAAAATTTAATTTTTGAATTTAATTTTTGATTTATAATTAAATATGAAAAAAAATATTAGATATAATAAAGATAATATTTTAAATAATTTTATTAATATTTTTAATAATATTAAAAATAAAAATATTAAAAGAAATTTTATTGAATCTATTGATGTATCTATAGTTTTAGATATAGATTTTAAAGATATTAATCAATATATTTTAGGAAAAACTACATTACCTCATAATAATGGTAAAAACTATAAAATAGTTATATTAGATAATGATTTAAATAAAGATAAAGCATTATCATGAGGTGCTTATGATGTGTTAAATATAAATGATTTGATTAATAAAAAAAAAGTTATTAATTATGATATAGCTATTATGAAGCCAAATAATATTAAATATATAAATAAAATATCTAATATATTTGGTAATAGTTGTATTTTGCCTAATATTAAATTAGATACTATAACTAATAATTTAAAAGACACAGTTTATGATTTTTTAAATGGTAAAATTATATATAGAAATGATAAATTTGGTGTTATAAATTTATGTATAGGGAAAATTAATTTTGATAGTTATAAATTAGCAGATAATTTATTTGTATTATTAAATTCAATTAAATTATATAAATCTAAATTTATTAAAAAATTTATATTTATTAAAAAAGTTTATGTTTCTAGTACTATGGGTAAAAGCTATATAGTTAAAATATAATTATGATATTATTAATTAAATTTTAAAAATTTATTTTAGGTAATATTAATGTTATTAAAATTTAAAGATAAAAAAAGAATAGTTTGTAAACTTAATAATGATTTAATTAATTGTATATCTATAGTTTTAGTTAGTTTTAAAAATATTTCATGTAATTATTTAAATAATTTAAGAAAAGAAATTTATAATAATAATTCTTACATGACGGTTTTAAGAAATAATTTATTTAAATTATCTATTAAAAATACTAGTATAAATTTTTTAAGTAAATTTATAAAAGGTCCTAGTATAATTTTTTATTCTTGTAAAGATATTAGTAATATATTAAAAATATTATATTATAATAATAATAATTATAAAGATAATTTCTTTATAAGAAGTTTAGTATATAAAGGTAAATGTATTTCTTTAAGACTTAAAGATAAGTTAATTAATTTAAATAATTTTAAAAAATCTATTTATTATTTTTGTTTTTATATAAAAAATATAACTATTTTAAAATTTTTAAATATATTATTGAAATTAAAAAATTTGTTAAGTAATTAATTTTATAAAGAATATAAACATATGAAACAAATAACTAAAGATCAAATATTAGATACTATTTCATCAATGTCTTTATTAGAAGTTATTGAATTAATAGACGCTATGGAAAAGAAATTTGGTATAAGTAATAATGTTAATTTAAATTATACATCTAATGATAATGTTGTTATTAAAAAAGAAGAAAAAAATGAATTTGATTTATATTTAAATTCTATTGGTAAAAATAAAATATCTGTAATAAAAATTATTCGTAATTATTTAAATATTGGTTTAAAAGAATCTAAGGATTTAGTTGATTCTTGTCCTGTATTAATTAAGGAGAAAATTAATAAAAATGATTTAGATATATTGAAAAAATCTTTAGAAGATGCAGGAGCTATTATTGAAATTAAATAAAATTATTTTTTATTTTTAATATAAATTGGGAATTATATGTATTTTTCTAATACTCAAAGAAAACGTATACGTAAAAATTTTAGTAAAATACCTAAAATATTAGATATACCATATTTACTTTCTATACAAATAGATTCATATAATAATTTTTTAAATAAAAATAATAATTTATATTCTGGTTTAGATTTGTCTTTTAAATCTGTATTTCCTATATTTAATTATAATAAAAATATTAAATTATTATATAAAGGATATATTTTAAAAAAAAATTTATTTAATGATATGGAATGTTTAATTAGAGGATTAACATATTCTATTTCTTTAAAAGTTAAATTATGTTTAATTATTTATGAAAATAAAATTAAAAAATACATTAAAGATCAATTAGTATATATGGGAGAAATACCATTAATGACTAAAAGGGGAACTTTTATAGTTAATGGAATTGAAAGAGTAGTAGTTTCTCAATTACATAGAAGTCCAGGTGTTTTTTTTGATAGTAATAAAAACAAAAGTAATATTTCTAATAAAGTTTTATACAATGCTAGAATAATACCTTATAGGGGATCTTGAATAGATTTTGAATTTGATATAAAAGACTATTTATTTTTTAGAATAGATCGTAAAAAGAAATTACCTGTTACTATAATTTTAAAAGCTTTAGGTTATGATGTTGAAAATATTTTATCAATATTTTTTGAATGTATAGTTTTTAAAATAGTAAATAATGATGTGTTTATGAAATTAATTCCTACAAGACTTAGAGGTGAAATATTAGATTTTGATATAGTATATAAAAATAAGATTTATGTTAAAAAAGGAAGAAGAATAATATTAAAACATATTAATAAAATGCAACATGATAATGTTAATATTATAAAAGTTCCAAAAACTTATTTAATAGGTAAAATATTATTTAATAATTATTTTATTAATAAAAAAAATAAAAAAAAATTAATTGCACATGCTAATTCTAAATTAGATAATGAATTATTAAATTATATTATAAATTTAAATTTTAAAGTTATTAAAGTATTGTATGTTAATGAATTAAATAAAGGAAGCTATATATCTAATACTCTTAATATTGATAATACTTTTAGTAAAGAATCAGCTTTGTTAGAAATTTATAAAATGGTTAAACCTGGAGAACCTGCTACTGTTGAATCATCTAAAAATTTATTTAAAAATTTATTTTTTTCATATAAAAAATATGATTTATCTAATATAGGAAGAATGAAAATCAACAAGTCTATAGGTATAGATAATATTAATGGACCTAATATTTTACTAAAAGAAGATATTATAAATATAATTAAAAAATTAATTGATATAAGAAATGGTAATGACATTATTGATGATCTTGATCATTTAGGTAACAGAAGAATTAAATCCGTTGGAGAAATGATAGAAAATCAATTTAGAATAGGTTTATTAAGAATTAAAAAAACTATTAAAGAACGTTTATCTAATAAAATAAACAATATTTGTCCAAAAGATTTAATAAATTCTAAACCTTTAACAGCTATATTAAAAGATTTTTTTTGTTCTAGTCAATTATCTCAGTTTATGGACCAAAATAATCCTTTAGCTGAAGTAACTCATAAAAGGAGGATATCAGCATTAGGTCCGGGAGGATTAACTAGAGAAAGGGCAGGATTTGAAGTTAGAGATGTTCATACTTCTCATTATGGAAGAATATGTCCTATAGAGACTCCTGAAGGACCGAATATAGGTTTAATTAATTCTTTATCAATTTATTCAAGAGTTAATAAATATGGTTTTTTAGAAACACCTTATAGATTAATAAAAAATAGTTATGTTACTAATGAAATTTATTATTTATCTGCTATAGAAGATGTTAATTATATTATTGCTCAATCTAATATTAATTTAAATGAATCAGGTAAAATAAAAGATAATTTTATTGTATGCAGATACAAAGGAGAATTTAATTTATTTAGATGTAATCAAATAAATTTTATGGATGTATCTCCTCAACAAATTGTATCTGTAGGTTCTGCTTTAATACCGTTTTTAGAACATGATGATGCTAATAGAGCTTTAATGGGCGCTAATATGCAAAGACAATCTGTTCCTTGTATAAAACCTAAAGCACCTTTAGTAGGTACTGGAATGGAAAGTATAATAGCTAGAGATTCTGGATATTTAATTATTTGTAAAAATAAAGGAATTGTAAAATATGTTGATTGTTGTAAAATAATCATTGAAGTAAATAAAAAAAAAAAAATAAAAAAAATGTTAAATATTTATTATTTAAATAAATATTTAAGATCTAATCAAAATACTTGTATAAATCAAAGACCTTGTGTAAATTTAAATGATAAAGTTTATAAAAATGATATATTAGCTGATAATTCTGCTACAGATTTAGGAGAGTTAGCATTAGGTCAAAATATACGAGTAGCTTTTATGCCATGAAATGGATATAATTTTGAAGATTCTATATTAGTATCTGAACGAGTTATTCATAATAATGTATTTAGTACTATACATATTCATGAATTATCATGTATATGCAGAGATACTAAATTAGGTGCGGAAGAAATAACTTCTGACATTCCAAATATAAATGATTCTTTATTATCTAAATTAGATGAAAGTGGTATAGTTTATATTGGAGCTGAAGTTAATAATGGTGATATTTTAGTTGGAAAAGTTACTCCTAAAGGAGAAACTCATTTAACTCCTGAAGAAAAATTATTAAGAGCTATTTTTGGTGAAAAAGCATCTGAAGTTAAAGATTCTTCTTTAAGAGTACCTAATGGTTTTAATGGAACAGTTATAGATGTTCAAATATTTTCTAGAGAAGGAATAAAAAAAAGTAAAAGATTATTAGAAATTGAAGAAATGAAATTAGATTTAATTAAGAAAAATTTTATTAAAGAGTTATCTTATTTTAAAAAAATTTTATTTAAAAAAATTAAATTATTATTTAAAAAACACAATATTAAAGAATTAAATATTAATAATATTTCTTTAAATAATAAATTTTTATCTAAAATAGATAATTTATATATAAAGAATAAAGTAGGTAATTTAATTAAAAGTTTTTTTAAATTAAAACAAATGTTTTTAAATAAAATATCTATTTTGGAAAAACAAATTATTAAAGGAAATGAATTAGCGCCTGGTGTTATTAAAATTGTAAAGATTTATTTATCTATAAAATGTCAATTACAAGTAGGTGATAAAATGTCTGGTAGACATGGTAATAAAGGCGTAATTTCAAAAATTTGTCCTATTGAAGACATGCCATATGATGATAATGGTGTTCCTGTTGATATGATTTTAAATCCTTTAGGTGTTCCTTCTAGAATGAATATAGGTCAAGTTTTAGAAACACATTTAGGTATGATATCTAAAGCTTTAGGAGATAAAATTAATATTTTATTAAATAAAAAAAATATTAATTTATATAAATTAAGAAAATTTATTCAAAAAATTTATGATTTTAATAGTATTAAAAAAGATGTAAATATATATAATTTAAATGATAATGAATTTATTACATTGGCAAAAAATTTAAGTAAAGGATTTCCATTTTCAACGCCTGTTTTTGATGGAATAAAAGAATACGAAATAAAAAAATTATTTAAATTATTAAATATATCTTCATCAGGTCAAGTATATTTATATGATGGTTTAACGGGTAATAAATTTGATAAACCTGTTACAGTAGGTTATATATATATGATGAAACTTAATCATTTAGTTGATGATAAAATTCATGCTAGATCTACTGGATCATATAGTTTAATTACTCAACAACCATTGGGTGGTAAATCTCAATTTGGTGGACAAAGATTTGGAGAAATGGAAGTATGAGCTTTAGAGGCTTATGGCGCAGCTTATACTTTACAAGAAATGTTAACAGTTAAATCAGATGATGTTATTGGAAGAACGAAAATGTATAAAAATATTATAAATGATAATCATCAAATGGAACCTGGAATGCCTGAATCTTTTAATGTTTTATTAAAAGAGATTTGTTCTTTAGCTATTAATATAGATTTAGAAAATAATTAAATATATTTTAATAATTTTAAAAATTTAATTAGGAATTAATTTAAGTGAATAATAATTTTATAAATTTTTTTAATAATAAGTTTCTAAAAAAAGAATTTAATTCAATAAAAATAAGTTTAGCTTCTCCTAAAAAAATAAGATCATGATCTTATGGAGAAATTAAAAAACCTGAAACTATTAATTATCGTACTTTTAAACCTGAAAGAGACGGTTTATTTTGTTCTCGTATATTTGGTCCTATTAAGGATTATGAATGTTTATGTGGTAAATATAGAAGATTAAAATATAAAGGTATAATATGTGAGAAATGTGGTGTAGAAGTTACTAGTTCTAAAGTTAGAAGAGAAAGAATGGGTCATATAGAATTATCTGCTCCTGTAGCTCATATATGGTTTTTAAAATCTTTACCATCAAGAATAGGAATGTTATTAGATATACCTTTAAAATATATAGAAAAAGTTTTATATTTTGAATCTTATATAGTAATTAGTAGTGATTTAGATAATTTAAAAGTAGGCAGTATATTAAATGAACAAGAATACTGAAAATATTATAAAAAATATAATAATAAATTTAAAGCCCAAATGGGCGCAGAAGCAATTCAAATATTATTAAAAAATTTTAATTTAAATTATGAATATAAAAAATTATTAAATTTATTAAAAAATAATAATTCTGAAATTAAAAAGAAAAAAATTTCTAAAAGAATAAGATTAATAGAATCTTTAATAAATTCTGGTAATAAACCTCAATGAATGATATTAAAAGTTTTACCTGTTTTACCTCCTGATTTAAGACCATTAGTTCCTTTAGATGGTGGTAGATTTGCAACATCTGATTTAAATGATTTGTATAGAAGGGTTATTAATAGAAATAATCGTTTAAAAAGATTATTAGATTTGTTTGCTCCAGATATAATAATAAAAAATGAAACAAGAATGTTGCAGGAAGCTGTAGATGCTTTATTAGATAATGGACGTAGGGGATTTGCTATTACTGGTTCTAATAAAAGACCATTAAAATCTTTATCTGATATGATTAAAGGTAAACAAGGAAGATTTAGGCAAAATTTATTAGGAAAAAGAGTTGATTATTCTGGAAGATCTGTTATTACTGTGGGTCCTTTTTTAAAATTAAATCAATGTGGTTTACCTAAAAAAATGGCATTAGAGTTATTTAAACCGTTTATATATGGAAAATTAGAGATTTATGGTTTTGCAAATACTATAAAATCTGCAAAAAAAATGGTTGAGAATCAAGATGATGTTGTATGAGATATTTTAGATGATGTTATTAAACAACATCCTATTTTGCTAAATAGAGCTCCTACTTTACATAGATTAGGAATACAGGCCTTTGAACCTATTTTAGTAGAAGGTAAAGCAATACAATTACATCCTTTGGTGTGTGCTGCATATAATGCAGATTTTGATGGAGATCAAATGGCAGTTCATATACCTTTAACATTAGAATCTCAATTAGAAGCTCGTATATTAATGATGTCTACTAATAATATATTATCTCCTGCTAATGGTGATCCTATAATGTTGCCTTCTCAAGATGTTGTATTGGGTTTGTATTATATGACTAAAATTAAAAATAGTATATCTGATAATGATATATTTATAATTAATAGTAATGAAGCTGAAAAATTATATTATAATAATATTTATTCTTTACATACCAGAGTAAATGTTAAAATAACAGAATATTCATTATTAAATAATAATTATATAAAAAATAAAAGTTTATATAATACTAGTATAGGTCGTTGTATTTTATGAAATATTTCTCCTAAAGGTTTATCATTTAATTTATTTAATAAAATTATTGATAAAAATGAAATATCTAAAATATTAAGTATATGTTATAAAAATTTAGGTTTAAAAAGTACTGTAAATTTTTTAGATAAAATTATGTCTATTGGTTTTAAATTTGCAACAATTTCAGGTTTATCAATTGGTATAAATGATATGATTATACCTAAAGATAAAAGTAAAATTATAAATAAAGCAGAAAAAGAAATTAATGATATACAAGATCAATTTAATTCTGGATTAGTAACTTTAGGTGAAAAATATAATAAAGTAATAGATATATGAGCTAATACGAACGAAAAAATAGCTAAATCTATGATGAATAATTTATCAATTGAGTATATTAATATAAAAGATAAAATTATTAAGCAAAAGTCTTTTAATAATATATTTATGATGGCAGATTCTGGAGCTAGAGGTTCTGCAGCTCAAATTAGACAATTAGCAGGAATGAGAGGTTTGATGGCTAAACCAGATGGTTCTATAATTGAAACTGCTATAACAGCTAATTTTAGAGAAGGTTTAAATGTTATTCAATATTTTATTTCTACTCATGGAGCTAGAAAAGGATTAGCAGATACTGCTTTAAAAACAGCAAATTCTGGTTATTTAACTAGAAGATTAGTTGATGTAGCTCAAGATTTAGTTATAACTGAAAATGATTGTAGAACAAAATATGGTTTAGTTATTAGTTCTATAATAGAGGGTGGAGAAATAAAAGAATCTTTAAAAGAACGTATAATGGGTAGAGTATTGTTAGAAGATGTTTATTGTAATAAAATTAAAAAATTATTAAAAAAAAATAAATTATTAGATGAACAAGATTGTATAAATATAGAAGATTCAGCAATTTATAGTGTTAAAGTTAGATCTCCGGTTACATGTGAAACAAATTTTGGTATTTGTTCAAATTGTTATGGTAAAGATTTAGCTAAAGACAATTTAATTAGCCAAGGAGAAGCTGTAGGTGTTATAGCTGCTCAATCTATAGGAGAACCTGGAACACAGTTAACTATGAGAACTTTTCATGTAGGTGGAGCAGCTTATAAATCAGTTTCTGAATCTTATATAAAGGTTAAAAATAATGGATTTATTAAATTAATTAATTTTAAATATGTAATTAATTCTATAGGTAAATATGTAATTATTTCTAGAAATGTTGAACTTAAAATAGTAGATAAAAAAGGTATAATTAAAGAACATTATAAATTACCTTATGGATCAATTTTAGAAAAGAATCATAATGAAAAAGTTTATATTAATGAAATATTAGTTAATTGAGATCCTCATATTATGCCTATTATTACAGAAGTAAGTGGATTTGTTAAATATATAGATATGTATGAAGGTCAAACTATTATTAAACAAAATGATGAATTAACAGGTTTATCTTCAATATTAATTTTAGATTCATGTGATAGTATAAATAATAAAAAAAATGAATTAAGAGCTTCAATTAAGATTGTGGATAATAATGGAAATGACATTTTTATAGATAATAAAGATTTAGTAGCTCAATATATTTTGCCTCCAAAATCAATTGTTAATGTTGATAATAATACTTTTGTACACGCAGGAGATACTTTAGCTAGAGTTTCGTTAGAATACGGTGGAACTAAAGATATAACTGGTGGTCTTCCTAGAGTGGCTGATTTATTTGAGGCTCGTGAGCCTAAAGATTCTGCTATATTGGCAGAAATAGAAGGAACTATAAGCTTTGGAAGAGAAACTAAGGGGAAAAGATGTTTAAAGATTATTTCTAATCAAAAGTTTATATATGAAGAGATGATTCCTAAATTCAGACAATTAAATGTATTTGAAGGAGAATATGTAAAAAAAGGCGATGTAATTTCTGAAGGACAAGAATCATGTTATGATATTTTAAGATTAAAAGGAGTAGAAGAAGTTACTAAATTTATTGTCAATGAAGTACAAAATGTATATAGATTACAAGGTGTTAAAATAAATGATAAACATATAGAAGTAATTATTAGACAAATGTTAAGAAGAGTTACTATTATAGATGCAGGTGATTCGAAATATTTAAATGGAGAACAAATTGAATTATCTAGAGTTAGATTAATTAATAAAAGTTTAATTAAATGTAATAAAAAAAAAATAAAATTTATTAGAAATTTATTAGGTATCACTAAAGCTTCTTTAGCTACAGAATCTTTTATTTCTGCTGCTTCTTTTCAGGAAACTACTAGAGTTTTAACTGAATCAGCTATATCAGGTAAAATAGATGAATTAAGAGGTTTAAAAGAGAATGTAATAGTAGGAAGATTAATTCCATCAGGTACTGGTTATTTTTATCATAAAAGAAAAAATTTTTATAAAAGAAATAAATCTTTGCAAAATGAAAATTTAAATAATCAAGAAATTGCTAGTTTAAATTTAAAAAAATTATTAAATAATGATGATGATTAATATTTAATAATATTTAATAAAATATGTTTTTAATTAATTTTTATTATATGAAAAATAAAGATACATTATTTAGTGCTATTCAACCTACAGGTAATATTACAATAGGTCATTATTTAGGTATATTAAAATTATGAAAAAGTTTACAAAATAATTATAATTGTCTATATTGTATAGCTAATTTACATTCTTTAAGTATTTTTAATAAAAAAAATATTATTAATTTAAATATATATAATTTAGTTTCTTTTATTTTAGCTTCAAATATTAATCCTTATAAATGTATAATTTTTTTACAATCAGATATTATAGAACATCTTAAATTATATTGAATATTAAATTGTTATACATATATAGGTGAATTAAATAGAATGACACAATTTAAACATAAATCTAAAGGTAAGTTTAATAATAATTTATCTTTATTAAGTTACCCAGTATTAATGGCTTCAGATATATTATTATATGATTCTAAATATGTATGTATAGGTTATGATCAAATACAACATATAGAATTAGTTAATAATATATCTAAAAGATTTAATAAAAGATATAAAAGTGAAATTTTTACTTATCCTAAATTTATTATGCATGAACAATTTTATAAAATTATGTCCTTATTAAATTATGAAAAGAAAATGTCTAAATCTGATATTAATAAAAATAATGTTATTTTTTTGTTAGATAAAATTGAATTAATAAAATACAAAATAAATAATTGCATAACTGATAATGATAATCCTCCTAAAATAATATTTGATATTAAGAATAAGCCAGGTATTTCAAATTTATTAAATATATTATCAGGTATTAAAAATGTTACTATTAAATCTTTAGAAGAATATTTTGAAAAATGTAATTATAAAAAATTTAAAGATATATTATCTAAAGAATTGTGTTATTTTATTAAAAAATTACAGAAAAAATTTTATTTTTATAGAAAAGATGAAAATTTAATTAAAAATATATTATTAAATGGAAAAAAAAAACTTAAAAATATTGCTAAAAATAAAATAAAATATGTTAATAATATATTAAAATATGAATTTTAAATAAATTTATCATTTTATTTGTTTTATATTATTTTGTTTTAAAATTTTATTTATTTTAATAAAATGTTTACATCCAAAAAATCCTTTATTAGCAGATAAATTAGATGGATGTGATGAATATAATATTATATGTTTTTTTTTATTTATTAATAATGATTTTTTTTTTGCATTATATCCTCATAATACAAATATTATTTTATTTAAATATTTATTTATATATAATATTATTCTATTAGTAAAAATTTCTCATCCTATATTTCTATGAGAAAGAGGTTTATTTTCTTCTACAGTTAATATACTATTTAATAATAAAATTCCTTGTTTAGTTCATTTTTTTAAACATCCATGTTTTGGAATATTAAATTTAGGAAACTCATTTTTTAATTCTTTATATATATTTTTTATACATTCAGTTAATTTAATATTTTTATTAATTGAAAAGGCTATTCCATTGGCTTGATTTTTTTTATAGTATGGATCTTGTCCGATTATTACTACTTTTATTTCATTAAATTTTGTCAAATTAAAAGATGTAAATATTTTATTTTTTTTAGGAAATATATTTTTAGTGTTATATTCTTTTTTTAATATTTTAATTAAATTAATAAAATATTTTTTATTTTTTTCTTTATTAAATATTTTTTTTCATGTAATCATTGATTTTTTAATATATAATATTATTATTTATTTTTATTAATTATTTTATTATATTTAATTTTTATTAAATATATATTTATTATAAATGTTTAAAAATTTTTTTTTTAATTTAAATTTTAATTATTCATGAAAACAAATAATTTTATTAAGTATTCCTACTTTATTATTAAATTGTTTTAAAAAAAATTATAATTTTTTTTTTTCTTTTTTACCATCTTTTATAAATTTTGTAGGTTTAGATGTTATTGATGTATTTTTATTAAAAAAACTTTTATTATCTAGTATTTTATTTTTTTTTAGTATTATATTAATACAATTATGTTATATATTTAAAATATCTTTTTATATTTATTTATTTTTTTTAAATATTTTTTTAGGAATTTTAAGTGAATTATTTTTTTTCTATAATAAAATTTTTTATGGTTGTTTAATAGTTTCTTTATTTTTTTTTAATTTACTATTAAAATTTAATTTTTTTATCATTTCAGTATTATTTTTTTTTTCTATATGATTTTGAGGAATATTACATGTATTTTGAGCGTTTATATTTAAAAATCAATTTTTTAGAGAAAATATTTTTAATTTATATAAAGAATTATCTATTTTAATTAAACATAAATATTATTTAAATAATAAAACTAGAATTAATTATGATTTTTATATGTTATCTCATAAAAAAATTATGGATTTAATTATTAATATATATGAACAATTAGATATATTATTTTTTTTTAAAAATGAAAAATATTTTTTATTAAAAATGTTTAAAATTGCTATTTATTTGAAAGATAATTTGTTTATTAATTTGAATATATATAAAAATAAATTTTTAATTTATAATAAAAAAGAATTAAAATTTTTTAACAATAATATAAATTTATTATCTAAAATAATTTTTGATATAGGAAATAATATTTTATACAGAAAATATATTATAATTAATAAATTATTAATAAATAAAATTAAAAAATTTAATAAAATTTTATATAAATTTAATAAAATTTTAAATGTTATTTATTTAAAAAATATAATATTTTGTATATTTAAATTAAATAAAAAAATATATAAAAATTATAATATATATTTTGATGATATAATTTTTATATATGATGATAGAATAATTAAATATTTATTAAATATTAATATTAATTCTTATAGATATTTTTTAAAATTAGCATTTTTTTTTAATTTGTTTTTTATTATATTTAAAAATTATAAAATTATTAAATATTATTGAATATTAATTACAATTATATATATAAATCAAAGTAATTATTTAAATATTTTAATAAAAATTTTAAATAGATTTTTTGGTATTTTAATAGGAACAGTAATATCTATGTTTTTAATTAAATTATATTTTAATAAATATATTAATTTAATTTTAATATTTATTATTACTAATGCAAGTTATTTATTAATAAAAAAAAATTATTTTATATCTATAATTGGTTTTACCATATCTTCTTTTTTAAATAGTAAATTGTTATATTTAAATATTTTAAAATTATTTTATTTACGTTTATTAGATATATTTATGGGATGTTTAATATCTTTTTTAGGAAATACTATATTATGATCACAATGGAATATAAAATATTTAAAAAATAATATTAATTTTATATTTAATATATATAAAAAAATTTTTTCAAAAAAATTTAATAATTTTAATTTTATAAAAATATATAATTATAAAATTAATTTTTTAATTAATCAATTACAAAATAATATATTTAATTATTATATTAATTATTATAATGAATTTTTTTTTAGTAAAATTAGCATTGAATATATAAAATTATTAATAATTAATAATTATATATTAGTAGAAAATATTAATTCTATTTTTGTTTTAATTAAATATGAATATTTAGATAAAAAAAGTATTATATTATTTATAAATATATTCAGAAAATATATTTATTTAAATTGTAAAAATTTTAGTAACCTAAAAATAGAAAATAATATAAATTTTTTTTATAATATAATATATAAAAATAAAAAAAAAACTATTAATAGTTATTATAAAAAGAAGTTAATTTATCATTTATATAAAATTAATAAACATATATTAATAATAAGAAATATATATAAATATTTATTTTAATTTTTTAATATATTTTATTTTTATAATTAATTTTGGTATATATTTATAATTAAAATATTTTTTTATACTTTTTTTAGATAAATAAATAATTTTATTTATTTTATTACCATTTTTTCCTATTAATATTTTTATATATTGTTTTTTAAATGTTATTAAATAAAATTCTATATATAAAATATTATTTTTTTTATATAAATTATTTATTTTAAATTTTAAATTATATGGTATTTCATCTCCCATTAATCTAAATATTTTTTCTCTTAATATTTCTTTTATGATATATTTATCTGTTTTATTAGTTAATATATTTTTTTTAAATAAGTGATTTTTATTAATTAAAAATTTATTTATTGTTTTATTTATTATATTTAAATATTTTTTTTTTTTTAAATTTGTAGGTATTATATTATTTATTTTAAAATTTTTAATTTGTTGTATTATATTTAATAATAAACTTTTATTTTTTAATTTATCTATTTTATTAATTAATATCAATAAAGGAATTTTTATTTTTTTTATAAATTTTATTATTTTTATTTCGTTAAAATTTAATTGTTTTTCTATAATTATTATAAATAAATTTATATTATTATTTAGTAAATTTAGTTTAATATATTTTATAATATTTTTAAGATATTTTATTATATTAATATTGTTTCATCCTGGATTATCTATGTAAATAAATTGTTTATTTTTTTTATTTTTTATACCTATTAAACTTTTTTGTGTAGTATTTTTTTTTTTACTTGTTATAGATATTTTCTTATTTATTAACTTATTAAATAATGTAGATTTACCTACATTGGGTTTTCCTATTATAGAAATAATAGATAATTTTTTATTCATAATTTATTTTAGTTAAAAGTGTAATCCTAATTTTAATAATGCTTTTTTAGCTGCTATTTGTTCAGCTTTTTTTTTATTTTTACCTTTACCTTTGGTTACTTTATTATTAATTTTGCAATGTACTGTAAAAATTTTTTCATGATCTTTACCTTTTTTGTTATAAATATAATATTTAGGTAAAGATATTTTATATTTTTGTAAATATTCTTGTAATATTGTTTTAGGATCTTTCTTATTTTTATTTATTAGTATCTTTTTATTTAAGAATAAATATTTTATTGTGTTTTCAACTGTATTAATATTTCTACTATCTAAATATATACCACCTATAATAGCTTCTAATGTGTTAGCCAATATAGATTTTTTATATTGTCCTTTCATTTTAATTTCACAATTTCCTAAATAAATATATTTATTTAATTTAATATTTTTTGCTATTTTAAATAAATTTTTTTTATTTACTAAATTGGATCTTAATCTGGTCATGTATCCTTCTTTTTTATATAAAAATTTTTTATATATAATTTTTGTTATTATAAAATTCAATATAGAATCTCCTAAAAATTCTAATTTTTCATTATGATTTTTATTAAAACTTCTATGTGTTAAACATATTTTTAAAGTTTTTTTTTTTATAAATTTATATTTGATTTTTTTTTGTAAATTTTTCATTTATTATATTTTAATATTTATTTATTTTTTAAATATATTTTTTATATTTAATAATATTAATTAAATTATTTTTTATTTTTTTTATATTTATTAAAATATATTCTGCTTTTCCTATTATTAAATTTTTATTTAAATATCCTCAATATCTGCTGTCTTCACTATTATCTCTAAAATCTCCCATTACAAAATACATATTATTGGGTATAATTCATTTTTTTATATTTTTTTCTTTATTTTTTAAATATATATTATTTATTAATAATATTTCATGTTTTTTTTTATATAAAGATTCTACTTTTTTTTTTAATATTATTAATTTATATTTATTATTATTATTATATTTATTTAAATAAATATTATTAAATTTTAAAAATTTTATTTTTATAATTCTATTTTTTTTAAATTTTACTTTTAATAATATTTTATTATTATTTTTATAATATTTAATAATATTTGTTAAATAATATTTTTTGTTTTTTTTGTTATATTTTTTATATATTTTGATTTTTTTATGTTTTTCATCATATACAACTAAATCGTTAGGTAATCCTATTATTCTTTTTATATAATTAATTTTTTTATTTCTTGGATATTGAAATACTACAATATCTCCATAATTCGGATTTTTAATATTTATTATTGTTTTATTATTTATAGGATTTTTAATATTATAAGTTAATTTATTAACTAATATAAAATCTCCTATACATAAAGTAGGCATCATAGAAGAAGAAGGTATATAATATATTTCATATATAAAATATTTTAATATAGAAATAATTATTAATTTAGGTAATAGTTCATTAATAATTTTAATTATTTTGTTTATTATAGCAAAATTTATTATATATTTATTTAAATAATATAAAATATATAAAATTATTATTATAAAGAAAATATTTTTGTTCATTATATTATTTTAATTGAATTTTAATATTTTAGAAAATATTTTATTGTTTATATAAACATGTCCTATATTTTTCATTTTTTTTTTTCCTAATTTTTGTTTTTTCAATAATTTTTTTTTTCTACTTATATCACCTCCATAGCATTTTGAAATTACATTTTTTCTTAAAGCTTTTATATTAGTTCTATATATAATTTTATTATTACATAATATTTGTATAGTTATATTAAATAATTGTTTATTAATATATTTTTTTATGATATTAATTACTCTATTACTTTCTGTTTTTAGGTTGTTTTTATGTATGAATTTAGATAATCCATTAATTATTTTATTATTTATAGCTATTTTGAATATAATAATATCTGATTTTTTATATTTATAAAATTTATAATTATATGAACAATAACCTTGAGTAATAGATTTTAATTCATTACTTAAACTAGTTATTATTTCTAAAAGAGGAATTTTATATTTTAATGAAATATTATTATTTTTATTTATATATTTATAATTTTTTAATTTTCCTCTTTTTTTATTACATATACTAATTATATTACTTAAATATTTATTATTAGATTTTATATAACATATTACTACAGGTTCTTTAATATATTTAATATTTTTAATTAAATCAATTTTATCTGCATTATTTATATATATATATTTATTATTTTTAGTTTTAATTTTAAAATTAACTATAGGGTTTATTATATTTATATTAGAATTATATTCTCTTTTAAGCCTTTCTTTAATAATTTCTATATGTAATATTCCTAGAAAACCACATTTAAATCCAGATCCTAATATTATAGATTTTTCTATTTCATATGTTAAAGAAGGATCGTTTAATTGTAATTTTTGCAATGATTTTTTTAAATGATTAAAATCGTTATTTTTTTTTGGATATATACTAGCGAATATTTGTGGTTTTACTTGTTTAATTATTTTTTTATTATTTATTTTATTGTTATTATTATAAATTAAACTTCCTATTAAATTTTTTTTTATTTTTTTAATTTTACATGTTATTCAACCAACTTCTCCACAATTTAATATTTTAATATTTTTTTTATTTGGTATATTAATAATAATTTTTTCTATATTATATTTTTTTTTAATATTAAATATTTTTATAGTATCATTTAATTTTAAAACTCCTCTTTTTATTTTTATTAGCAAAAAAGCACCTAAATAGTTATCAAAATATGAATCAATAATTATAGCCAATAAAGGTTTATTAATATTTAATTTTGGACATGGTATTATTTTTATGATATTTTTTATTATTTTTTTAATTCCATAACCTGTTTTTGAAGAACATAAAAAAATTTTTTTTTTATAATTTAATTTTTTTTTTATTTGTTTTATAATTGTTTTTATTTTTATATTTTTAATATCTATTTTGTTTATTATAATTAAAATTTTTAATTTTAACTTTTTTGCTATATTATAATTATTTAATGTTTGTGATTGTATTCCTTGTGTTATATCTATTAGTAATATAGCTCCTTCACAAATATATAACGATTTGGATACTTCATATGAAAAATCTATATGACCTGGAGTGTCAATTAAGTTTAATTTATAAATTTTATTTTTATAATTAAATTTTAGATTTACACATTGAGCTTTTATTGTAATTCCTTTTTCTTTTTCTAAATCCATATTGTCTAATATTCTTTGTTGATTTTTTGCCAATTTTTTTTTTGTACATATTTCTATTATTCTATCTGAAAATGTTGATTTTCCGTGATCTATGTGTGCTATAATACAAAAATTTCTTATATATTTTGTCATTTATCTTTTAAAATTATTAATTAATATATACAATTATATATTATAAATTAATTTTAATTTTGGTATTATTTACTTTAATGAATATTATAACAAGATTTGCGCCAAGTCCTACTGGATATTTGCATTTAGGTAATATACGTGTTGCTTTATATTCTTGGTTATTTGCTAGAAATAATAATGGTAAATTTTTTTTAAGAATAGAAGATACAGATTTTGAAAGATGTAATAAAAAATATATTGATAATATATTATATTTATTAGATTGATTTGGTTTATATTGAGATAATGAAATATATTTTCAGTCTAAAAATATTGATTTATATAATTATTATATAGATTTATTGTTAAATAATAATTTAGCTTATAAGTGTTATTGTAGCTTTGAAAGATTAATTAATATTCGTAAAAATTGCATATTAAATAACAAAAAACCTAAATATGATAATTATTGTAGAAATAAAAATTTAAATTATAAAAATATTAAATATGTTGTAAGATTTAATAATTCATTTAATAATAATATTAAATTTAATGATTTAATTTTTGGTAATTTAAATTTTAAAAACAAGGAATTAGATGATTTTATAATAAGAAGATCTAATGGATTTCCTACTTATAATTTTTGTGTTGTTATAGATGATAATAATATGTTAGTAACAAACATTATAAGAGGTTCAGAGCATATAAATAATACTCCTAAACAAATTAATTTATTAAATTCTTTAAATTTTAAAAAACCAAAATATGTTCATTTACCTATTATTTTAGATAAACATAAAAAAAAACTTTCTAAAAGAAATAATGTTTATAATATTAATAAATATATTAAGAAAGGATATTTGCCTTATACATTAATTAGTTATTTATTAAAATTAGGTATATCTAATAATAATTTAGAAATTAATAATATAAAAAAATTAAAAAATATTTTTAATTTAAATAATATTAATAAATCTCCTTGTATTATAGATAATAAAAAAATTATTTCATTAAATAAATATTATATTAATAATATTAGTTATAATAAATTAAAATTTTATTTAAAACCATTTTTTTTAAAAAAAAATATTAATATGAATAAAATAAATAATTTATATGAAATATTTTTTATAATTTTAGAAAGAATATATTATTTAAATGAAATAGTTAATTTTTATATATTAATAAACACTAGTTTTAAATTAGATTTAAATATTTTAAATAAATTTAATATAAATTTTTATATTATAATAAAATATTTTATTAAAAAGTTTTATTTATTATCATTATGAAGTATACAAAATATTAAAAATATAGTTAATAATTATATAAATAATTTTAATTTAAAAAAACAATGTATTTTTATTTTATTACGTTATATTTTAATTGGTAATAAACATGGTATTGATTTGTTTAAATTAATTTTTATATTAAAAAAGAAACAAGTTTTATTAAGATTAAATAATATTTATAAAATTTAAAATATTTTTTTATTTATTATTAATAGTAATTTTTTAATAATATTAATATTTTGTTTATTTTGTAAAAAATTTTTTAATGATTGTATTTTATTATTATTTAATTTATTTATCTTTTTAATATTAATTTTATTGTTTATATTTATAAAATTATTAATATATTTTAGTTTATTATATATATAATTAGAGGAAGATAATCCTATATTTGGTATTGATAATGAATATATAAAGTTATTTAATTTTATATTTTTAATTGAATATTTAATTGATTCTATTAATTTTTTAGATCTTTTATATTTAAAATTTTTTATTTTAATTAGAGAATTAACTTTTAATTTTAAAATATCAAATATATTATTAATTATTTTATTTTTAATTAAAGTTTTAATAGTTTTTTTTCCTAAATATTTTATATTAAAACCATTTTTAGAAACGAAATTATTTATTTTTTTATTAATTTGTTCTGAACAATTAATATTTAAACATTTAGGAAGATTTATATTTAAATTAATATTGTTGTTACAAAATGGGCATTTATTTATATATAAATTATTATTTTTATTATATCTTTTAATAACTTTATTTATTTTAGGTATTACGTCTCCTTTTCGTTCTACTAAAATTTTATCTTTTATTTGTATATTTAATTTAATTAAATATTTTAAGTTATATAAATTTATTTTTTTAATTTTTGTTCCACCAATATATATTGGTTTTATAATAACGATAGGTGTTATTACTCCACTTTTACCTATTTTAAATTTTATATCATTAATAATTGTTTTTTTTGTTTTAGAGAAAAATTTTATAGCAATAGCTCATTTAATATAATTATTATTATATTTAATTTTTTCTTGTAATTTTCTATTATTTATCTTAATTACTATACCATCTATATTAAATTTTAAATATTTTCTTATTTTATATATTTTATTATAAAAATTTTTAATTTTTTTAATTGAATTACATATTTTTGTGTGTTTTTCTATATTAAAACCTAATTTTTTTAATTTTTTTAAACATTTAATATTATTTTTTATTTTTTTTCTGTTATTATTTATTATTAGATCATACGCTATGAATGATAATTTTCTTTTTTTAATTAAATTTTTATTTAATGATCTTATAGTACCAGATGTTAAGTTTCTAGAATTAGAAAATAATTTTTCTCTTTTAATTATTTTAATAAAGTTTTTTTTTTTAATAAATAATTCTCCTCTAATTTCAATTTTATTATTATATTTTTTATTATAAATTTTTTTTGGTATAGAAGATATAATTTTTATATTGTTAGTTATGTTTTCTCCATATATACTATTTCCTCTAGTAATTGCTTTATATAATTTATTTTTTTTATATATTAAGCTAATTGCTATACCATCAATTTTAAGTTCACAACAGAATTTTGTTTTATTATATTTTTTTTTAATTTTATTAAAAAATTTTTTTATATAATCAAATATATATATACTTTTTATAGAAAGCATTGGTATAATATGTTTTGATTTTTTTATATTTTTATTTAATTTATAATTAATAATTTGAGTAGGACTATATTGATTTTTAAAATTAGGATATTTCTTTTCTAAATTAATTAATTTTTGAAAATAATAATCATATTTTTGATTTTTAATTAAATTATTATTTTTATTATAATAACTATTAGAATACTTAATAATTTTATTTCTTAAATTATTTATTTTATTTTTTATTTTTTTATTATTCATAAATATTATTTTATTAATTATAAATTTTATTTTGTAAATATTATATATTAGTAATAATATAAACATATTATCAAATTTTATTTTATATATTTATGTTTTGATTATTTAAATGTTTTTTTAAAATTAACTATAAATTTTTATGTTATATTTTATTAATATTATTTATTATAATATTATTATTAATATTAATATTAATTATTAAGTATATAATATTATATAATTTTTATATTAAAAAAAATATTTGTATTAAATCTAGTAGTATTTGGTATAAAAATTTAATTAAATTAAATACAAATAATAAGTTTCTTTTATATAAATATAAAAATAATATTTTTAATTTTATTTATTATAATATAGGAATACCTCCTGTTTGTTTTAAAAAATTATGATTAATTACTAATAATAATGAATTAATTAAATCATTAATTAATGATATAAAATTTTCTAAAAAGAATATATATATAATTTTTTATATTTGAGAACCTGGATATTTATCTAATAAAATTATTTTAGAATTAATTAATGCCTCTAAAAGAGGAGTTAAATGCAAGATAATATTAGATGCTATAGGTAGTATAAATTTTTTTAATACTAATTTATCATCATTAATGACCAAACAAGGTATACAAATAGTAAAATATTTAAAATTTAATTTAAATAATATAATTTTTGAAAGATTTGATGTAAGACAACATAAAAAAATAGTATTAATAGATAATAAGATTATATATACCGGTAGTATGAATTTAATAGATAATAGTTATTTTAATAAAAGATCTACATTAGGAATATGAATTGATTTAATGATTAAGATTAGAAGTAAATTATTAGGCAATATTATTAATATAATTTTTTGTTATGACTGAGAATTACAAACCGGTATAAATATTTTAAGAAAGAAAATTAAGTTTAATAATTTTAATAAAACATTAAATTATAATAAATGTATTAATTGAGTTCAAGTTATTACTTCAGGAAATGGTTTACCGAAAAATATTATCCATAGATTTTTATTAAATTTAATATTTTCATCTAAATATAGAATTATTATTACTACACCTTATTTTATACCTAGTGATTATATAATTGATGCCATTTGTACTGTATCTAGTAAAGGAATTGATGTAAGTATTATTATACCTGAAAAAAATGATAATTTTATAACTTATTGATCTAGCAGATTTTTTTTTTATGATCTTATAACATCTGGAGTAAAAATTTATTCATTTAAAGGTAATTTTTTACACACTAAACTGATTTTAATAGATTATAATATAAGTATTTTGGGTACTATAAATTTTGATTTTAGAAGTATATGATTAAATCATGAAATAGCTTTATTAATAAAAAGTTTTTTTTTAAATAGAAAATTATTTAATATATTAAAAAAATATATGAATTTTTCTGAATTAATTAATTTAAAAATCATTAAAAGTAAGAATTTTTATGAAAGATTTTTAGAAAAATTTTTTATATTATTTAATCCATTATTATAAAATTTAATAATTTTTTTTTTGTTATATAATTATATGTTTTGATATTAAATTTTTTTTTTATTACTTTGCTTAATTTTTCAATTCCATATATTTCTGATTTTTCATGACCTAATATAATTAAATTTATATTATATTTTATTATTATGTTGAAATTTAATTCAGATATTTCACCAGTTATATAAGTATCTATATTATATTTTATAATTGTTGTTTCTATAAAGTTGTCTCCTTTTCCGCAACATAAACATATTCTATTAATTTTTTTTTTAGTTTTATAGAATATAAATATTTTAAATATTTTTTTTATTTTATTAATTAATTTATTATTTTTATTATTTTTACATATAATAAAAGGATTATTTTGATTAGGTAATATATTAATTTGTAAATTTAATTTTTTTGATAAAATAATATTATTACCTATTTTAGGATGTATATCTAATGGAATATGTCAAACATATAAATTTATATTATTTTTTAATAATTTACTAATTATTAATTTATTAAAATTTGACAATATATTATTTTTTCATAATAATCCATGATGTACAATAATTGTATTACATTTAAGTAATATAGATTTTTTTATTAGTTTTATTGTTATACTTACACCGGTAATTATTTTATTTATTTTATTATTACCACCTATTTGTATACCATTTAATGAATTATCTATTATATTATTACTTTTTAAATAACTATTTAATAATATTTCAAATTCTATATTATTCATGATAATAAATTTATATTAATTATATTAAACGGAGGTAGAGAGATTCGAACTCTCGAACGAAATTATCGTTTACGATTTTCAAGATCGTCGCCTTAAACCTCTCGGCCATACCTCCAATTTATTTATATATTAATTGTATTTTTAGATTTTATTATATAATATTTAATTATTTTTATATTATTTTTTTTTAAATATTTTTTTGTTTTTATATTTTTATTGAATAAAAATATTTGTTCTTTAAGACATATTTGTTTAATTTTTTTATTTATTATTTTATTTAAATCATTTTTATTTTTATTATTTTTATATTTTATATTTATTTTATTTTTTATTTTTTTAATATATTTATGTGGTATTGATTTTATATTTAAATATTTTGGTTGCATAGCAACTATATGTAAAGTTATTTTTTTAATCTTATTTGTTTTTATTTTATTATTTTTATTAATTTTTTTTACTAAGATTATAGCACCAATTTTATTATTATGATTATAATCATAAATATATTGTTTTTTATTAGATTTTAAATATCTAAATTTTTTAATTTTAATATTTTCATTTAATTTATTTGTAATTATATTTATATCTTTAATAAATATTTTATTAATATTTTTTGAGTTTATGTTTTTAATTAAATTATTATTTTTTATAATATTTTTTATAATTTTATCTTTAAATTTTTTAAATTCTAAATTTTTTATAATAAAATCTGTTTCAGATTCTAATTTTATTATTAATGAAATATTTTTTTTAGTTTTAGTTACTATAAATTCGTAAAAAGATTTATTTTTTTTTTTAATTTTTTTTTTTTTAAAATATTTCAAAGATTGATATATATTGAAATTATTTTTTTCTAATATTTGTTTACATTTTAATATACTAATTTTTGTTATTTTTCTTAATTTTTTTATAATTTCTAATCTTTTTTTCATATATATTTATTTATTTTTACATATATTATATATTTTATATATTTTATTTAAATATCATTTTATAGCTTTTTTAGAATCATCATTTCCTGGAATTATATAATCTATATTATCTGGATTTGTATTGGTATCTACTATAGAAAATATTTTTATTTTTAATTGTTGTGCTTCTTTAATGGCTAAATTTTCATGTTTTGCATCTATAACAAATATTGCATCTGGCATTCCGTTCATATTTTTAATTCCATTTAAATTATTATATAATTTTTTAAATATTTTTTTTTTATTTAAATATTCTTTTTTAATTAAATTATTAAAAAATTTATTTTTAAATTTTTTTTTTAAATCTTTAAATAATTTAATAGATTTTTTTACAGTTTTTCAATTAGTTAATGTTCCTCCTAATCATCTTTTATTTATATAAAATTGTTTACATTTTTTTGCTGTTTTTTTTATTAATTTAGATATATTTTTTTTAGTTCCTACAAATAAAATTTTATCTTTATTAATAAATATTTTTTGAATTTCATGTAATGCTTTTTTAAATTGTTTAATAGTTTTTACTAAGTTTATTATATGTATTTTATTATATTTTGTATATATAAAAGGTTTCATTTTTGGATTTCAAAATTTAGTTTGATGCCCAAAATGTATTCCTGCTTTTATCATTTTTTTAATTGATAGATTTATCATATTATTATTTTAATTATTTAAATAAATATATAATGTATTATATATTATAATATAATATTATTTTAAATTATATTTATTATATATGTATATTAGAATAAATAATTTTAAAGATATAAAAAATATTATTTTAGTTTCTAAAATAGTTCATAAAATTTTAAATTATATAAGTTTTTATATTAAACCTGGTATATCAACAGGAGAAATTGATAATATTTGTTATAATAAGATAGTAAATTATTATAAAGCATATCCTGCATCATTAGGTTATATGAATTACCCAAAATCAATTTGTACTTCTATTAATGATGTAGTTTGTCATGGTATACCAAGATATAATGAATTTTTAAAAAATGGTGATATTATTAATATTGATATTAGTATATGTAAAAATAATTATTATTCTGATGCTTCTAAAATGTATTTAGTTGGTAATGTTAATAGTGAATCAATTAATTTATGTAGAGTCACAAAAAATAGTATATTTAAATCTTTAAAATATATAAAACCTGGAAATAAAATAAATTTAATAGGTAGTTCAATACAAAATTATGTAGAGAAATTTGGTTATTCTGTTGTTAGAGAATATTGTGGTCATGGTATAGGTAAAAAGTTACATGAAGATCCTATTATATTACATTATAAAAATAATTATGAATTTACATTTAAAAAATATATGATTTTTACAATAGAACCTATGATTAATATTGGTAGCCATAGAACTAAAGTAATGAATGATGGTTGAACAGTAAAAACTATTGATAAGTCTTTATCAGCTCAATATGAATATACTATTCTAGTAACAGAAAATGGTTATAAAATATTAAAATAATTATTATTATGTGTTTTTACAATAATATATTTCGTACATTTCTTTTAGTAATAATTTAATTATTTTATTTTTTTTTTTTTTTTTAATATTATGTTTATTTTTTATTAAATTTTTAAATATATATTTTTCTATATTTATTTTTTTTATTATCATTTTTATGTTAAAAAAATTTTCTTGGTGTATATTTAATTCTAAAATGTCATATTTGATTTTTATTTTTTTTTTAATATAATTTTTTATAGAATTTATTTTTTTATTTATAAAATATTTTCGTCCTTTAATGTCTTTTGTAAATCCATTAATAAAATAATTTATATTTATTAAATCAGATTTAAAAAATAATATTATATTATTAATATAATCTAATGATGATATATATCCATAAGAATATATATTTATATCAGTTCTAATTGTATATATTTTAATTTTAGGATAATAATTTTCAATATATGTATAAATAGATATATTATTATTATCTAAATATGATAATAATATATTTTTAATAATATTAATTATTTTTAATTTTTTATTTATTTCAAAATTATAATTTAATTTATATATATTTAATATTTTTGATTTTGTTTTTTTAGATATATATTTGATTAATTTAATTAAATTATTATAATTATATATATTATTAATATAATTTAAATAATGTTTATATGTATTTATTGAATTTATATAATAAATATTATATATAGATATATTTAAATTTTCATTAATATTATTAAAATTTAATATTTTTTTTTTTTTCAATTTGTTAATTCCAATTTTAAAATTTTTAAATTATTTTTATATATTTAAATTTTATTGTTATATTTATTATAAAATTTTTTTATTAATTATTTAATTTTAATTTATATTTTTAAGTTCAATTATTCTATCAAATATTATTTTATTGTCATATAATTTTTTATTTAATTTAAAATATCCTTCTCTTTCAAATTGAAATATTTTATTATTATTAATAATATTTTTTTCAATATATCCTTTTTTTATTAATATAGAATTTTTATTAATTATTTTTAATATATTTTTTGTTTTATTTGGATTTTCTTTTAAAAAAAGATTATTAAATAATCTAAATGTTACTTTTTTAGATTTTTTTTTTGATATTCAGTGTATTATTTTGATTTTATTTTTTTTATTAAAATTTTTATTATATTTATAATATTTACATTTTATATATATATTTTTATTATTACTTTTTATATTTTTTGTAAATTTTATTATTCCTGCATATCTTAATTTTATATATATTGTTTTTTTGTTTTTTTTTATTTTTTTTTTTACTTTTTTAAAATCATTTTTATCTATATAAATATATTTATATAGATATATTTTTCGTTTTCCTAATTTAGGATTTATAGGATTTTTATATATATAAAATTTTTTTTTTTTTATATTAATCAATTTTATTTTAATTGGATTTAATATACACATTCTTCTTTCTGATTTTTTATTTAAATATTTTCTTAAATATCCATTTAATATCGATATATTTATAATATTTTCTTGTTTACTTATACCTAATATTTTGCAAAAATTTAAGATTATTTTAGGTTTATATCCTCTATTTTTTAAACCTGAAATTGTCAATAGTCTAGGATCATTTCACCCATTAATAATATTTTGTTTTATTAAAGTTTTTATTTTTCTTTTAGAGGTTAAATTATAAGTAATATTTAATTTAGAAAATTCATATTGTTTAGGTATATGATTAACTTCTATATTTTTTATTATTCATTTATATAAAGATCTATTATTTTGAAATTCAAGTGTGCAAATTGAATGAGATATTTTTTCTATAGAATCTGCTATGCAATGTGCAAAATCATACATAGGGTAAATACATCATTTGTGTTTTGTTCTTGGGTGTATTTTATATTTTATTCTATATAAAATAGGATCTCTTAATATTAAATTATTAGATTTCATGTTTATTTTTGCTCTTAAACACATACTACCTTCTTTATATAAACCTTTTTTCATGTTTTTAAATAAATTTAAATTTTCTTTTATACTTCTATTTCTATATGGACTATTTATACCATTTTTTTTAAATGATCCTTTATTAATTTTAATTTGTTTTTTAGATTGTTCATCTATATATGCCAATCCTTTATTGATTAATATTTTTGCATATTTATAATATTTATTAAAATAATTTGATGAATATTTTATTCCATTATGTCATTTGATACCCAGTCATTTAATATTTTGTTTAATTTTTTTTATATATATGTTTTTTTCTGTATTAGGATTTGTGTCATCAAATCTTAAATAAAATTTACCATTATAATATTTTGCTATTTTGTAATTTAAATATATAGATTTTACATGTCCTATATGTAAGTAACCATTTGGTTCTGGTGCAAATCTTGTTATTATTTTTTTATATTTTTTATTTTTAATATCTTTATTTATAATTTTATATATAAAATTTTTATTAATCATAATTTTTATATTATTTATTTTTTATATTATTAATATTATAATGTATTATTTTATTATTTTTTATTGCTATACATGTACCTGTTATGTTATTTTTAATTAATTTTATTGCATAATATCCCATTCTAAATGCTAGAATTCTATCAAAAGCTGTAGGTTTAGGACTTCTTTGTATATAACCAATGGATGAGAATCTTGTTTCTATATTAGTTCTTTTTTCTATTTCTATTGATAATTTTTTAATATTTGTAATATTTTCAGTTATTATAATTATAGAATATTTTTGTTTATTTTTTTTTATTTTCTTTATTAAAGAATCTATATTAAATTTATTTTTAGAAGTTACAATATAACAATTTTCACATGAAATACAAGAATATAAAGCTAAATCACCACATTTTCTTCCCATAACTTCTAAAATTAATATTCTTTTATGTGATAATAATGTATATTTTATATTATCAATATATTGAACAATTACTTCTAGTGCACTAGAAAAACCTATAGTATAATCTGTTCCATAAATATCATTATCTATTGTACCGGGTATAGTTATGCATGGTAAACCTATATTATGTAATTTTAAAGCTCCTTTATATGATCCTTCTCCTCCTATTACTATTAATATGTTGATTTTTTTTTTAATATTTTCTATAATTTTTTGTTCTATTTTAATAGTTTTAAGTTTTTTAAATCTAGAAGACCTTAAAAAAGTACCACTTTTATCAATTATATTATTTATATTTTTATATTTTAATAATTTTATTTTATTTTTAAATAATCCTTTATATCCATCAAAAATACCATAAACTTTAAATTGATTTTTAATTGAATGTATAAATATACTTCTTATAGCAGCATTCATTCCTGGACTATCCCCGCCACTAGTTAAAATACCTATTTTTTTTATCATCTTATTTTTTAATAAATATTAAAATTATTATTTTAATTAATAATCATATATAGTATATAATATATTATAATATAATTTTATTAATTTATATTAATCAAATATTTGTTTAATATATATTTATTATTATATAGTTTTATATTATTAAATTATATAAATTTTAATAATATATATTAATATATAATAAATTTTATTATTTTAATATATTTTATATTTAATATTGGTTTATTTTAAATGTTAATTAAATTTTTAGGTACTAGTGCTGGTTGTCCTACTTTAAAAAGAAATGTATCAAGTATAGCGTTTATTTTAAATAATCCTAGTTATGAAATATGATTATTTGATTGTGGTGAAGCTACTCAACATCAAATTTTAAAATCTTGCATTAAGATAACGAAAATACGTAAGATTTTTATTACTCATTTACATGCTGATCATATTTTAGGACTTATAGGTTTATTAACTACAATATCAATAAATAAATCAAATAATTTATTAGAAATTTATGGTAGTAAAGGGATAAAAAAATATATTAAATGCTCATTAAAATTTACTAATTCATATATTAACTATCCAATCAAGATATATGAAATTAAGGAAGGGGAAATTTATAATAATGGAATTTTTAAAGTAAAATGTTTTATATTAAATCATATTATAGAAAGCTATGGATTTTATATTAAAGAATTAAATAAAAAAGGTTCTTTAAATGTAGATAAATTAATTTTAGATGGAATTTTTCCTGGTCCTATATATAAAATAATTAAAAATAATGAAAATATTATATTAGATGGTAAAAAAATTAATTGTTGTAAATATATTAAAAATATAATTAAAGGAAAAAAAATTGTTATATTTGGAGATACATCACCTATAAAATTATATAATAAAAATTTATTAAATTGTGATTTATTAATTCATGAAGCTACTTTACATCATAAATATAAAAATATTGCAAATCAAAGAGGTCATTCTACTAATATACAAGCAGCTTATATAGCTAAAAAATATTGTGTTAAAAAATTAGTAATAACTCATTTAAGTGCTAGATATAATTATAATGATTTAAAATATATTTTAAAAAGTTGTATTAAAGTATTTCCTAATACATTTATTGCTTATGATTTTTATAGTTTTAAAATTTAGTTATTAATAAAAATTTATAATATTAATGATATTTAATTATTTTTTTTATTTATAATATATATTTTTTATTATATAATAAAATATTTATTTATTATTTATATTAAGTTTATGAAAATTGGTATATTTTATGGTAGTAGTACAGGTAATACAAAAAAAATATCTTATTTAATATATACTAAATTAGTCAAATATGTTTATTGTAAGATTTTTAATATATCTGAAATAAATTTAAGTGAATTTAATAAATTTGATATTTTAATATTAGGTACATCTACTTGATATTATGGAAGATTACAATTTGATTGATATAATTTTTTAAATTATAATAAAAATATTATTTTAAAAAAAAAAATTATATGTTTTTTTGGTTGTGGAAATAAATTAAATTATAGTTATACTTTTTGTGATGGTTTGTATTATTTATATAAATCATATAATAAAAATAATACAATTATTGGATATTGAAATAATATATATAAATTTAAAAATTCTAAATCTTTATTGTGTAAAAATTATTTTTTAGGTTTAGTTATAGATGATAATAATAGTTATAAAATAAATAATAAAATTATAAATATATGGCTATCTAATTTTTTAGTATATTTATTTAAAATATAATATTATTTATATATTTTATTTATATATTTTATAATATAATTTTTTATTAATGGAGGTATTTATGTTGTTAAATATAAAAAATTTAGATGTTTTAAATAAAAAAGTATTTATTAGATTGGATTTAAATGTTCCTATTAAAAATAATGTTATATTGTCTAAAGCTAGAATTATATCTAGTATTCCAACTATAAAATTATTAATTAATAAAGGAGCTAAATTAATTTTAGCATCTCATTTGGGTAGACCTAAAAAAGAATCATATGATAGTAATTTATCTTTATTACCAATTTGTAAAGAATTACAAAATATTTTAAAAATTCCTATTAAATTTATTAAAAATTATTTTAATGATAATAATTGTATAAATTTAAATAATATAAATGAAAAAATTATTATGTTGGAAAATGTAAGATTTAATAAAGGTGAATGTAAAAATTATAAATTATTATCAAAGTATTATGCTAGTTTGTGTGATATATTTATTATGGATGCATTTGCAACATCACATCGTAAACATTCATCTACTTATGGAATATGTAAATACTGTAAAGTATTATGTTTTGGTTTATTATTTAATAAAGAAATAAAGTCTTTGTCTAAAATAATACATAAACCTAAAAGACCTATGGTATCTATAGTTGGTGGTTCTAAAATATCTACTAAATTTAATGTTTTAAATGTTTTAGGAAATATTTCAGATTATTTAATTGTAGGTGGTGGTATTGCTAATACTTTTATATCTATTAATAATAATATTGGTAAATCTTTATATGAACCTAAATTTATAGATTTAGCTAAAAAATTAAAAAGAAAATATAGTAATATTCCATTACCTTTAGACTGTAGAGTAGGTAAAGAATTTTCAGAATTATCTAAATCTTATGTTAAAAAATTAAATAATATTTCTGATAATGAAGAAATAATGGATTTAGGAGATTTAACTATAAATTTGTATTATAAAATTATATTAAAAGCTAAAACAATTTTATGAAATGGTCCTCTAGGTGTGTTTGAATTTCCTAACTTTAGAAAAGGTACTAAAAAAATTTCTGAAGCTATAATAAAAAGTAAAGCTTTTGTAGTTGCAGGAGGAGGAGATACTATATCTGCTATAGAATTATTTAATATAAAGAATAAAATTTCTTACATCTCTACTGGTGGTGGTGCTTTTTTAAAATTTATAGAAAAAAAAACTTTACCTATATTTAAATATATTAAATAATATATTTAAATATTAAATTTTAATTTTTGAAATACTGTTATGAAAAATTTATTAAGTTATATTAAACCTGGTGTATTATCAGGTAATATGTTGAATAAAATATTTTATTTAATAAAAAAATATAATATAGCTTTAATAGCTATAAATTGTGTAGATACTAATACTATTAATTCTATTTTAGAATCAGCTAGAATATATAAAACTATTGTAATAATACAATTTTCATATTCTGGTTCATGTTTTTTTATAAATAGTAATTTTAATGAACTTTCAAAACATAAATGTTCTATTATGGGATCTATATTAGCTGCAAAATATATACATGAGGCTTCATTATTTTATCAAGTACCTGTTATATTACATACTGATCATTGTGTAAAAGAAAATTTAGATTGAATAGATAATTTATTAAAATATAATAAAGAATATTATAGTTCATTTGGTAAATCTTTATTTACATCTCATATGATTGATTTATCAAATCATAGTTTGAAAGAAAATTTAGATATTTCATGTTATTATTTGAATAAATTTTCTAAATTTAATATATCTTTAGAAATTGAACTTGGTTGTACTGGAGGCGAAGAAGATGGCGTAGATAATAGTAATATTTCTATTAGAAAATTATATACTAATCCTAAAGATATTGTATTTGCATATAATAAATTAATTAAAGTTAATAATAATTTTTTAATAGCTGCTTCTTTTGGTAACACTCATGGTGTATATAAACCTGGAAATGTGGTTTTATGTCCTAAAATATTATTAAATGCTCAAAAACTTATTAAAAATAATTATTCAATTAAGCAAGTTAATCCTTTAAATTTTGTTTTTCATGGTGGTTCTGGTACTAATTTTAATATTATAAGAGAATCAATTGAATATGGTGTAGTAAAAATTAATTTAGATACTGATATTCAATGAAAATATTGATTAGGAATATTAAATTATTATACAAATAATAAATATTATTTAAACACACAATTAGGAAATCCAAAAGGAGATTATAATCCTAATAAAAAATTTTATGATTCTAGAGTATGAATTAATAAAGGTCAATTAAATGTTATTAAATATTTATCAAAAATTTTTGATATGTTAAAATGTAAAAATTTAATTAATTATTAAATTTACTATATTAGTAAATAATATAATTATATTTATAATATAATTTATTGTTTTATAAACCTGCTATTTGTAAATTATATACTAAAATTGATCCAATTCTAATTTTAGAATTTTCATTTATTTCGTTGCTTATATATTTTATATTTTTAAATAATTTTATTAAATTACCTGATATAGTAATTTCATGTATAGGATATTTTATTTTACCATTTCTTATTAAGAAACCTGATGCTCCTTTAGAAAATATACCATTATTAATATTTACTCCTTGACCTAAAAAATTATTAATAATTATTCCATTATTCATTATATTAATTAATTTTTTTAATGTTATATTATTATTTTTATTATTTATGAAACATCAATTATGTATACCTCCAGAGTTAAAGGTATTTTTAATTTTTAATTTTTTAGATCATTTTGTATTTAATATTCATGTTTTTAAAATACCATTTTTAATAATTATATACTTTTTAGTATTTAATCCTTCATTATCAAATGGTTTTGAACCTATTCCTTTATATAAAAAAGGATCTTCTGTTATATTAATTCATTCAGGTAATATTTTTTTATTTAATTTATTAATCATAAAAGAAGTTTTATTATATATATTTTTTCCTTTTATAGATTTATATAAATAATTAAATATTTGAGAACTTATTTCTTTAGTAAAAATTACTGATAATTTTTGAGTTTTAATTTTTTTAGGATTTATTTTATTAATTAATTCTATGTATGTATTTTTAGGTAAATTATATGAATGATGTATTAAATCTGATAATTTATGTTTATATATATATTTAGTATTATATATCATAATATCGGATTTATTATAAAATATATTATTAGTTATTATATAATTTTTTGATATATAATATTTAATAAATTTTAAATTATTATATATAAAATTATAATAAGTATATTTTTGAAATAATACACCGTCACTAAAAATATTTTTATTAAAATTTATTGTATTTAGTTCAATATTTTTACATAAATTAATTATGTTATTAGTATTTATATTATCATTAAATATTATTCCTAAATTTTTATTATATTTTTTGTTAAATATTTTTTTAGATGGTAATTTATTATAATTATCTTTTGATGTAAAATGTATAGTTTTATTAACATATTTTATAAATTTTAATAAAGTTTCTTTTTTAAAATTATTACATATAAATTTACATTTTTTTTTATTATTATATATTGTTATATATATACATTGATTATTTTTAAATTCTATATTTTCTACTTTCTGATTTTTTATTTTTATATCTTTACCAATTATAGTTTTTATATTAATTTGTATTTTATAGTTTATATATGATTTTATAAATTTGAATATTTGAATAATTTTTTTATTATAATATTTTTTTATATTTTTAATTTTTGAATTTATATTCATATTATATTGATTTAAATTTTTATTTAAATATATAATTATATTATATATATATATATTTAAAATCAATATTTATTAATTAATTATAAAAGGATATATATGAATTTTAATAATATACCTTGTGGTTTAAATATACCTAATGATATTTTTACTATAATAGAAATATCTTATGGAAGTTCTTTAATAAAGTATGAAGTTAATAAAAAATATAATACTATATTAGTGGATAGATTTATAAGTACTCCTGTTTTTTATCCTTTTAATTATGGTTATATTAATAAAACTTTATCTAATGATGGTGATTCTTTAGATGTAGTATTGATATGTAATTATAGCATTATGACAGGTGTTGTAATACATAGTCGTCCTATAGGTTTATTAAAAATGAATGATGAATCAGGAGAAGATAATAAAATTATAGCTGTTCCTAATTATAATATTACAAGTGAATTTAATGATATCCATGATATTTCTGATATATCTAAATTAATTTTAAAAAAAATATATTTTTTTTTTAATAATTATAAATTTTTAAATAAAAACAAATGAACTGAAATTGATAATTGATATGGTATTGATGAATCAAAAAAAATAATTAAAAAATCATTTATAAATTATAAGAATAAAAAATAATAATATTATTAATATTTTTTATACCTTCTTATTATTATTTAAATTAATAATAATTAAGAAGGTATTTTATTAATTAATTTCTTGTTCTTTATCTTCTTCTTTAATTTTATTTAATCTTGTTCCCAATATTTTTAATATTAGAATATATATATTAATAAAATCTAAATATAATAGTAAAGCTCCTAATATGGAGTATTTTTTTAATTGATCATTATGTTGGATAATAATATTGTTTCCAATTTCTTTAAGTTTTTGTGTGTCTCATGCAGTAATTATAGTAAAAATTATTATACTAATATATGATGTGATTCAAATAATATATGAATTTTGTAATCATATATTTATAATACTTGATATTAATATACCTACTAAACACATTAAAGATAAATTTCCTATTTTAGTAAGATCCTTTTTAGTTGTATGACCTCATATACTCATAATAGAAAACATTATACTAGTTACAAAAAAACAAGTACATATTGATGAATATGTATATATCAAAAATATACTTGAAATAGATATTCCAGTTAATATAGAATATATTATAAATAATATAATAGCTGTTTTTGCTGTTAATTTATTAATTGAATTAGATAATATTAATACTATCATAAGTTGTAATATAAATATAATAAATACAAAAAACTTGTTTGTAAATATTAATTCTAGTATTAAAGGTATTTTAACTGAATATCATGCTGTTAATGCTGTTAATAACAACCCAAAAGCCATTCATGCGTATACATTGCTAATATATGTAACTAATATATTATTTTTTAATTTAAAATAGTTATTATTATAAAATTTTTTTTTCATTATTATATTCCATTTTAATTATATTATTTAATTTTATTTAATCAATTTAATATATTTTTTCAAGTTTTTTTAGACGTATTTTTATCGTAAGATTCGCGTTTTTTATCTAAATAACTATGTTTACAATTTTTATATATAATTAATTTAATATTTTTATTATTTATAATATTTTTAAAATTATATATATCTTTTTTAGGTATTATTTCGTCGTTTTTTGCATATATTCCTAGTACAGGTATTTTTATTTTATTTACAAAATCAATAGGATGAATAGGATGTTTTTTATTTTTAATATTATTTATTCTTCCATATAATACAATTGATTTTTTTATTTTTTTTTTATTATAGTATGAATATAATCATGTTATTCTACCTCCTCAACTTAATCCTATCATTGAAATATTATTTGTTTTAAATTTTTTTTTAGACCAATCTATTAAATAATTTAAATCAGATATTATTTGTTTATCTGATAGTTTATTTATTTTACTTCTTAATATATCTATATTTTTATTAAAATCTATATTTTTAATTCTAAAAAATAATTGCGGAGATATACTTATATAATTATGTTTGTTTAATTTTTTACATATATATCTTATATGATTATTTAATCCAAATATTTCTGATATTACTAATATAACTTTATTATTTATATTATTTTTTTTTTTAATATAATAAATTATAGGTAAATATTTTTTGTCTTTTGTTTTAACAATATCATTTTTAATAATTATATTCATGATTTATTAATATATTTATTTTATTTAAATATTATATTTAATTTTATTAAATTTAATTTGTTTTTTTGTTTTGTAAATTTAATATATCTTGATCTATTAAAGCATTAAATTTTTTTTTTAACATTTTTTTACATTTTGTTACAATATTATTAATTTCTATATCTTTTAAAGTTTTTTTATTACTTTGTATATTTAAATTTAATGTTATATTTTTTTTATTTATTTTATTTAATTTTTTATTTAAAAAAAAATTTATTATTTTGATATTTTTAATATTATTAATATTTTTGCATGAATCAACAATAATATTAATTGGTATATTTTTATTTATTATTATAGTAATATCTCTTTTATTACATGGATATTTTGATAATTTTTTAATTTTATGTTTATTTGGAAATAATATTTTTTTTAAATTTATTTCTGCAATAAATATAGGGTGTTTTATTGAAAGTTTTTTTTGTAATTTACAATTAATCATTCCTAAAAAACCTATTTGTTTTTTTTTTATATATATATTTGCATTTTGCGTTTTATCTAAAAATTTATATTTACTCTTTTTAAGATAAAAATTTTTTATTTTATTTTGTTTTTTAAATAATAATTCTATATCTCCTTTTATATCATAAAAATTAAAAATTTTATCTTTTTTGTTTTTTCAATTTTTTTTATATTTTAATCCATATAATACTAATGATATTTTTTTGTTTAATATAAAATTATTATTTTTAATTTTATAACAAGTTCCTATTTCAAATAATTTAATATTATTATTTTTTCTTTTAATATTATAAATGACATTATTAATTAATTTTGGTATTAAAGATGATCTTAATATTGACATCTTTGTAGATATAGGATTTATTATTTTAATATATTTAATATTACTAAAAAAATTTTTTTCTTCTATAACGTTACTAAAATGAAAGTTTATTATTTCGGTGTATCCAATATTAGATAATAATTGTTTTATATTATTAATATGATATGAATATTTATTATTTTTATTTATTTTAAATATTGTTTTTATATTTTTATATTTAATATTATTATATCCATAAAATTTTATTATTTCTTCTATAAAATCTTCTTTTATATTTAAATCATATCTAGTTTTATGTGATTTTATAAATATATTGTTATTTTTTATTTTTATTTTACAGTTAATATTTTTTAATATATTTAATATAATATTTTTACTTATATATATACCAATTTTTTTTTTTATTTCTGAATATTTTATTTTAATAGTTTTATTATTTTTTTTATTATTTTTTATATTTTTAAATAAAATTATATTACCATTTCATATATTTTTTATTAAAAATGATATTTTTTTAATACAATAAAATTGTATTTCTTTATTACAATTATTATTATATATAAGTAATGAGTTATAATTATTTTTATTATAATTATTATAAATAAAATTTTTTTTAAATAATATTGATAATATTAAAATTTTTTTTGTATTTTTATTTGGTAGATATTTTTTATTATAATTATTAAAATTTTTTAATATTATTTCTCTATTATTTTTAATTATTATATCTTTATTTGTATTATTCTTTTTTTTTATTATATCTAAAAATATTTTATAATTTTTTATTTTATTAAAATCAAATATAATTAATATATGACCAAATTCAACTGATATATAATTTATTATATCCAAAATATTATTATTAATTGTAAAACCCATATTTTCAAGTTTATTTCTAATATAGAATGGTATATTATTTTTTTTAATATTAGTATTATTTATAATTAAATATTTATAATTATTTATATATTTAAAACATTTATTTAAAAATTTTATTTTTAAATTATATATATATTTATTTTTAAATTTTATTTTTATTTTTTTTTTTTCAATTTTTTTTTTATTTAATATACATATTTCTTTTGATATATTATATATATTATTACAATCAATTCTATTATATGGAATGTTAATTTCTAAAAATTTTTCATATTTTTTAATAGAATTTATATATTTTTTAACTATATAATAATATTTATTATTTATATTTTGTATTTTAATATTGAAAATATTATTTTTATATATTTTATTTTTAAATATATTGTTATTTATTCATATATATTTATAATTAATTTTTTTTTTATATTTTATTTTTAAATTTATTTTTAAGGTATTTAATTTTATATTTATTAAATATATATTTTTTTTAAATATTTTATATTTTATTATTTTTGTTTTTATAAAATTTTGAGGAGTATATTGAATATTAGTTTCAAAACCATTATTATTTAAAATTTTTTTTATATATTTAATATTTATATTTGATTTATTTATATATTTTTTTATTCATTGTAAATAAAATTTCATATTTTTAAAATTGATTTAATCATTTTATATTATTTTCATATAACATCTTTATATTACATATTTTATATTTTATCATTGTTAATCTTTCTACACCAATTCCAAATGCTAATCCTGAAAATAAATTACTATTAATATTAGAATTTTTTAAAATTTTAGGGTGTATAAGCCCACAACCTATTATTTCAATTCAATTATTTTTATGATTTTTAATATATATTTCTGCTGAAGGTTCGGTAAATGGAAAATAAGAAGTAACTATTTTTGTTTTTATTTTTTTTTCAAAAAATGTATTTAAAAAATTTTTTATTATATAAATTAAATTACAAAAATTTATATTATAATCTACTAAAAATATTTCTATCTGATGAAACATAGGTGTGTGAGTTTTATCATAGTCTTTTCTAAAAACATTTCCTATAGATATAACTTTAATAGGTGGTTTATTTTTTTTCATATACTTTATTTGTATACATGATGTTTGAGTAATTAATAAATTTTTTTTATTAATTCAAAATGTATCTTTATTTGATCTAGCAGGATGATTTTTATTTATATTTAATAAATCAAAATTATAATATATATTATCTATTTCTAAATTTCTTATGGTTGTAAATCCTAATTCATTAAAAAATTTTTCTATTCAATTTATAGTTATTGTTATAGGGTGTAAATTGCCATATAAAATATACTTGTTTCCTGGTAATGATATATCTATAAATTTATTTTTTTTTTTTATTTTTTTAGCTATATATATATTTTGTTCATTTATTAATTTAATTGTTTTTTTTTTTAATATATTTATTATTTTTCCTATTTTAGGTTTTTCTTTATTAGATAATTTATTAAATAATTTTATAATGTTACTAAAATATCCTTTTTTTCCTAAAAATTTTTTATATGTTAAATTTAATATTTTTTTATTTTTTATATTTATAATTTTTTTTATTTTTATTTTAATTTTTTTAATTAAATTTAGCATTTAAATATTATATTTTTTTTATAGTTAATATTAATTTTTTAAATATTTCAGGGTTATTATTTATTAAATTTGATAAAATTTTTCTATTTATATTAATTGATTTTTTTTTTAATATATTGATAAAATTATTATAAGATATTCCATATTCTCTAACTTTGGCATTTATTTGAATAATTCATATTTTTCTAAAATATCTTTTTTTTTGTTTTCTATCTCTATATGAATATTGACCAGCTTTTATAAATGCTTGATTAGCTGTTTTAAAACATTTTGATCTTGCACCATAATATCCTTTACATAATTTTAATATTTTTTTATGATATTTATGATTATTTTTACCTTTTTTTATTCTTATCATCATATTTTCCTAAAATTTTATATATATAGTATATATTTTATTATTTTATTATTTGTTTTAATAATAGATTTTTTTTTAGCATTTCTTTTATATTTTCTGCTTTTTTTTGTTAATATATGATTTAAATTTGAATGTTTAAACTTTATTTTTCCTAATGATGTTTTTTTAATTCTTTTTTTAATTGATTTAATTGTTTTAATTTTTATCATTTATTTAATTATAGTATTATTTATTTGGTTTAAAGATCATTATCATTTGATTATTTTCAATTCTATTATTTAAGTAATCTAATTGAGAAATTTTTTGTAAGTTATTTTTAATATTATTTAACATTTTTATAGCTATATTTTTATGAATTATTTCTCTTCCTTTGAATCTTATTATAATTTTAATTTTATATTTTTTTTTAATTAAATTTTTAATTTTTTTTAATTTTATATTATAATCATTCTTATTTGTATTTGGTCTAAATTTTATTTCTTTTATTATAAGATTTTTATTTTTATTTTTTTTTATGTTTTTTTTTCTCTTATATATAAATTTTCCATAATTTAGTATTTTGCATATTGGAGGATTAGTATTAGAATTTATCTCTACTAGATCCATATTTAATTTTTTTGCTATATTTAAAGCTTCTTCAATATTTACAATTTTATTTGTTTTTATATTTTCACCTGTTATTCTTACTGTCTTAGATTTAATATTATTATTTATATTGAACATATATATTTTAGTATTTTTTATATTTGTTTTAATAATTTTTTCCTTTAAATATTTTTTTAGTCTTATTCTTAATTTTTTTAATTATATATTTAATTTTTTTTTGTTTATTTGTTTTTTTTATGGTATTTCTTATATTAATTTTTTTTAAATTACATTCTTGATCACCACATATTATTATATAAGGTATTCTATGTAAAGTATATTTACGTATTTTAAAATTTATTTTTTTATTTTCTATATCTATTATTGATCTTATAAAGTTATATTTATTTAAAATTTTGAATATTTTTTTACAGTAAATAATATTTTTTTGTGATATATTTAATATAACTATTTGTATTGGAGTTAATCATATAGGCAATCATCCTTTGTTTTTTTCTATTAATATGCCTACAAATCTTTCTATAGATCCTAATATAGCTCTATGTATTATAATAGGATTTTTTTTAATATTATTTTTATTTATATAATTAATTTTTAATTTTTTTGATAAATTAAAATCTATTTGTATAGTTCCACATTGTCATTTTTTATTTTGTTTATCTTTTATAATAAATTCTATTTTTGGTCCATAAAATGCTCCTTCTTTATTATTAATTTTAAATTTAATATTTATTTTATTTAAAATATTTATTAATTTATTTGTTATATTATTTCAATGTTTTTTTTTTCCTAAATATTTATCTGGTCTAGTTGATATATATACGTATATATGTTTAAATTTGAATATTTTATATATTTTTTTAGTTAAAATTATACATTTTATGATTTCTTCTTTAATTTGTTTTAGTGTACAAAAAATATGAGCATCATCTTGTGTAAATGATTTTGTTCTCATTAATCCATATAAAGAACCTGATGGTTCATTTCTATGACATATACCAAATTCAGATATTTTCATAGGTAAATCTTTATATGATTTTATGTTATTTTTAAATATTTCTATATGACCTAAGCAATTCATAGGTTTTAAACATAATTTAAAATTTTTTTTTATATAAAATATATAATTTTTATAATATTCTCAATGTCCGCTTGTTTTTCATATTTTTTTAGGTATTAAATGTGCTGTTTGAACTTCATAATATTTATTTTGTTTAAGTTTTTCTTGAATTAATTTTTTAATTATATTTACAATTATTAATCCATTTTTATTTCAATATATTATTCCAGGATTATTTTTTTGTATATGAAATATTTTTATATATTTATTAATTATTCTATGATCATTATTATTTAAATTATTCATATTATTAATTTATTATATTATTTATTTAATTTAAAATAATCAATATATTAAAATATATTTATAATATTATATATAATAAAATAATTATTTTAAACATATAATATGTCTTTTAGTAATCATTTAATTTTTTCTTTATTTTGTTGTGTTATATTTATTAAATATTTAAATATAAATTTTAATATAAATTTATTAAATTTAATTATATCTTGTTTGTTTGTTAGTTTATTACCAGATATTGATCATAATAATTCATTTATAGGTAGTAAATTTAAATATATTTCATATTATATATTTAAATATTTTGGTCATAGAAATATAACTCATAGTTTTATATTTTTATATTTATTATATATATTTATATTTCATTATAAATATTTATATTATTTAAATATTGATATTAGTGTTAAATATGGTATTATTATAGGTTATTTAAGTCATATATTAGCAGATATGTTTACAATAAAAGGTGTAAATATTTTTTGACCTTTAAATTTTAATTTTAAATTTCCTTTTATATATATAAAAAGTAAAAAATTGGAATATATAGTTTGTATATATTTGTTATTTATTTCTATTTTTTGAGAAAATTTAATTTGTATATTAAAAATTTTATTTAAAAATATTTATATAATTTAATTATGTTTATATTATATCAATCTAACGATTTTAAATTACTTAAACATATGTTTTTATATGTTTTAAAAAAAAATAAATTTAATAATTATAATAATAATATTATATTAATATCTAGTAGTAATATATCTTTAAGATTAAAAATTTTTTTTAGTAAATATTTAAATGTATTTGCAAATTATCAATTTTTATTAACTGCAAAATTTGTATGAAATTTATGTAAAATTTATTTTAGTGATATATCAGATATAAATTATTTTAGCAAAATAAATTTATTTTTTATTATATTAAATTTATTACCTAAATTAATTAAAGATAAATATTTTTTAAAAATAAAAAATTATTTAAATAATGATTTACATTATAATAAATTATTTAATTTATGCTATAAAATAGCAGATTTATATGATAAATATATGGTTTATAGACCTTATTTATTAATAAATTGAGAAAAAAAAATATTAGATAAAGAAATAAATAATGATAATCAAATATGGCAATCTATTTTATGAAAGAAAATTATTAATTTTTATTTATTAAATTTTAATTGTAAATTATATAGATCTAAAATTTTAATTAATTATTTAAATATTTTAAAAAAAAAAAATATATTTAAGAATTATTATAAAGATATTTATATATTTAATGTTTATAATTTACCTCCATTATATTTAGATATTATTTATTTTATATCTAAATATATTAATATTCATTATTTTATTATTAATCCATCTAAAGAATATTGATATGATATTAATTATTTTTTTAATATTAATAATAGTTTATATGAAAATAATTTTAATTTAAATAATATAAATTCAATTTTATTATATTATGCAAAAATATTTGCTGAATATTTATATATTATTTTAAGTTATAATAATTTAATTCAAATAGATTATTATAATATAATTTTTAAAAAAAATATTTTAAATTGTGTTAAAAATAATATTTTATATTTTGATAATTGTAAGTTTAATTTATTAAATAAGTATAATCTTAAAGATAATTCAATAATAATTAAATGTTGTTATGGATACTTAGATGAAGTATATAAATTAAGAAAATTTCTATTAAAATTAATTATAAAGAATAATTACAAATGTAAAGATATTATTGTAGTAGTTACAGATATTAAAAAATATTTATTTTATATTAATTTAGTTTTTTTAGGTTATAAATATAATAAAATTATTCCATATTTAATTTTAGATAATCATTATACCAATGATAATAATATTATTTTTAAATTTTTATTAAAATTATTAAATATTAAAAATATTGATTTAAATTTATGTTATTTTTTAAATTTACTTAAAAATAATATTATTTTGGAAAAATTTAAAATTAATGATAACGAATTAGATATTTTCTTAAATTTAATTAAAGATATATCTTTTTTAAGAGATATTAAAAATTTTGTATTTAATAAAAAATTATTTAAAAAGTATAATTATACATCTATTATTGATAATATTAAAAATTTATTATTAGGTTATGCAATAAATAAAAAATTTTATATGTGAAAAGATATTTATAGTTATCCTTTATTAGATAGCGATTTTATGTATAATTTAATTGGTAAATTTTCTGATTTAATATTTAAAATATTATACTGGAAGAATGTTTTTAGTAAAAAATATTTTTTAAATAAATGAATTTTATTATATTATAAAATTATAAATGATTTTTTTTCTTATAATTTAATTAATAATTATTTTTTTTTAAATACAAATTATTTAAATAATATATTATATAATTTTAAAATTATAAATTTTAAAAAAAAAATTAACAATTTAGTTTTTATAAAAATAATAAATATATTGTTTAAAAAAAAAAAAAGTTATAAACAATATTCTATTAATTGTATAAATTTTAGTTCTTTTTTACCTTTAAGATCTATGCCATATAAAATTATTTGTATATTAGGCATGAATTCAAATGTTTATCCTAAAAATACATTTAACTATAATTTTGATTTAATGTATTTATATCCTAAAATAGGTGATAGAAATAGATTAGAAAACGAAAAATATTTATTTATGGAATATTTTTTTTATTCACAAGATATATTTTATGTAAGTTATATTAATACGTCATTAAATAATAATAAAAAATATTTTCCTTCAATATTATTAGATATTTTTATAAATTATATTAATATTAATATAATTTATTTAAAAAAATTTAGTTTTGTTAATTGTAAAATTGCAATTAAGAACAAAAAATATTTAAAAAAATATAACAATAAATTATTAAATTATAATTTTAATATTATATATAAAAATAGAAATATTTATCTTAAAGATATTCATAATTTTTGATTTAATCCAATAAAATATTTTTTTAATAATTCTTTAAAAATATTTTTTTATGAAAATATTAATTTAAATATAAATAATTATTTTTTAAATTATAATATAAAAAATTTTTATATTTTTAAAAAAAAGATAATTAATAATTTGTTAATTGGTAAAAAATTTAATAAAAATTTTTATTTATACTTACAATTATTTAATTTAATCCCTTTAGGAAATTTTGGTAAAATTATATGACAAAAAGAATTATTTAATATAATGAAATTATTTAATAATATTAATAAATTATCATGAATTAGTAATGAATATAAATTTTGTATATTGATTGATAATAATTATATAAATGGTATTATTAATTTAAATGATAAATTTTGTCATTATAAATATTTACCTAAAAATTTAAATTTAATAGATAGTTTAATATTTTGAATAAATCATTTAATATATTGTGCATTAGGTTTTAATAAAAATAGTTTTTTATATGGTTATAATAATAAATTTATATTTAAAAAATTAGATATTCAATTATCTAAATATTTATTATCTTTTTATATAAAAGGTTTTATATATGGTTCTAAAGATCCTTTATTATTTTTACCAAAATTAAGTAATTATATAATTAGTAATATGTATGATTTTGATAATAATAAATTATTAAGTAATTATAAAATTAATAATCTAATATTTTTAAAATTAAAATATTTAATTAATAATAAAAATTATTTATTTTATGATTTAAATGATATTTATATTAATTATTTAATAAAATATAATTATATTAAAAATATTAATGTAATTATTGATAATTCTAAAAAATGATTGTTACCTATGTTAAAATATACTAAAATAAAAAATTATTAAATAATGAATATTTTTAATTATTTAAATAGTATTATATATAGAAGTAATTTAATAGAATCTTCTGCTGGTACTGGAAAAACAAATATAATTTCATTATTATATTTAAGATTTTTATTAAATATTAATATAGATAAATATTTTTCAAATTTATCTATTAATAATATATTAATAGTAACTTTTACTGATTTAGCAGTTTTAGAAATTAAAGATAGAATATTAAATAATATAAGAGATTTAAAACAATCATGTATAAAAAATTATTGTGTTAATGATAATATAAATAATATTTATAAATACATAAAAAATATATTTAATATAACTAATTTATTAATTCAATTAGAAAATAATATTGATTCTATTTCTATATTTACAATACATGGATTTTGTAAAAAAATTATTTTTAACTATTTTATTGAATTTAATATTAATCCTAATTCTAAAATTTTGCCTGATGAATATAATTTAATTTATGAATTAGTTATAAATTATTGGTATAGTTATATATCTACTTTAGATGAAAAAATAATATTAATAATATTAAAATATTGAAATAATTATACTTATTTATTTAATGATATAATAAAAATTTATAATTTTAATAAAATTAAGTATAATTTTGATACAAAATTATTTTATTCTATTAAAAATTGTTATTTAGATACTTTAAATTATATAAATTTTTTTAAAAAAGAATGATTACTAAATAATAAAATTTTATATAATTATTTATTAGAATTTAAAAAAAAAATTTTTAGTTTAAATTATTTAAATAAATTATTTAAAGATATAAGTTTTTGAGCTAATAAAAAAACATTAGATTTTAATATTCCTAAATATTTATATAAATTAAGTTATAAATATTTATTAATTAATTATAAAAATTATTTTTTAATTAATAATTATATGTTTTATTATATAGATTTTTTATTATTTAAAATAAATAATTTATATAATTATATATTATTAGATTGTTTAAAATTTATTAAAATAAATATTAAATTAAAAAAAGATGAAGAATCTTTAATTAGTTTTAATGATTTAATAACTAAATTTAATGTATTTTTAAAAGATAAAAATAATATAATTTTTATAAATCATATAAGAAAAATATTTCCTGTGGCATTAATTGATGAATTTCAAGATACAGATATAAATCAATATTATATTTTTAATAAAATCTATATTAGAAATAAATCTGAAATTAAAACTAAAATAATATTAATTGGTGATCCTAAACAATTAATTTATTCTTTTAGAGGCGCTAATGTATTTAGTTATATGTATGCTAAAAATAATGTTGATTATATATATACTTATAATATAAATTGGCGTTCTTCTTATATATTAAATAAAAGTATTAATTATATATTTACTAGAATTAAAAATTTTTTTTTATATAAAAAAATATTTTATGTAAAATTAAAGTCTAATATAAATAATAAGAAATTATGTATTAAAAAAAACAAATTAATTGATTATTCTATTAAATGTCATATATTTGATAATATAAGTTATAATAATATTAAGTATAATTTAGCTAAATATTGCGCTATTAAATTAATTAAATCATTAAACGATAAAAATAAATATATTTTAGATAAAAATAATAATAAACGTAATTTAATTTTTTCTGATTTTTGTATATTAGTTTATAGTAATTCAGATATTAAAATTATTTTAGATGTTTTTAATAGTTTTAATTTACCTATTTATCATATTGATATTAAAGATAGTATTTTTAATTCATCTGAATCTAAAGATATAATATATATATTAAAATGTATATTATTTCCAACATCTAAAATAAATATTAAAAATATGTTATTAACTTATTTATTTGGTTATAATATTTTTAATATTAATAATTATATAAATAATAATTTTAATTTAAATAATTTTATAGAGGAAGTGTATTTCTATTATGATTTATGAAATAAATATGGAATATATTATATGTTTAAATATATTGTAAAAAAAAAAAAGAAATACATTTATAATAATATTAATTATAATCAATATATTATTAATATATTTCATTTATCAGAGATTTTACAATATATGTATTTAAAGTTTAATAATAAATTTTTATTATTAAAATGATTAGAAGATAAAGTTATTTATAAAAAAGATATATTTAAAGAAAAATATTATCTTAGATCTTATTTTTATAATAAAGAATCTATTAATATTTCTACAATACATAAGTCTAAAGGTTTACAATATAATATTATTTGAATGCCTTTTTTAATAAAATTAAGAACTTATAGTAAATTTTTTTATTATTATGATCGTAAGAATTTTATTTTTAATTTAGATTTATATAAAACTTATTATGGAAGATATCTAATGATAGAAGAAATGCTTTCGGAAGAAATTAGATTATTTTATGTGTCAGTTACAAGAGCTATATATCAATGTAATATTTTAATATATGGTTATAATAATATTAATAAAATGTTTAATAGTGTTTATATAAATAATATTTTTGGTATATATAAAAAAAATAGTTTTATAGATTTAAAAAAATATATTAAATTAAATTTTTATTATAAATATATATTAATAAAATTTGTTAATATTAATAAATATTTTAATTATAAAAATTTATTTATTTATAAATATAAAAAAGATAAATTAAATTTTAAAACTAAAGAAATAAATATTAAAAATAATAAAAATATTTTAAGCTATTCTAATATAAAAGAAAAAATTATTAATTTAAAAAAAATTAATATTACAAAAGATAATTTAAAAAATAATATTTGTTTACCAAGAGGAAAAAATATAGGTAATTTTTTTCATAATGTTATAGAAAATATTAATTTTAATAATTTTAATTATGATATAAATTTTTTATTATATAAAATAAAAGAGTTTAATATTAATAAAAAATATTTTTTTTTAATTAAAAATATTATATTTAATTTATTAAATGTTAAATTTAAATATTTAAATATAAATTTATGTAATAGAAATATTTTAAATTTATATAAAGAATTTAATTTTTTTTTATATATTCATAAAAAGTTTAGTTTTAGTAATTATTTAAAAATTATTAATAAATATGATTTAATTTCTAAAAAATGTAATAATATTGATTTGAATTTTAATTTTTATGGTTTTTTAAATGGTGTAATTGATTTAGTTTTTAATTATAAAGATAAATATTATATTATAGATTTTAAAACTAATTGAATAGATTATCATTATTCTTTATATAATAGTAAAAATATGTTTAAATTAATGTGTAAAAATAGATATGATATACAATATCAAATATATTCTTTAGCATTGCATAAATATTTAATAATGAAATATAAATATTATAATTATAATAATAATTTTGGTGGAATATATTATATATTTTTAAGAGGTATATTTTTAAATACTAATAATAATAGTTTTACTGGTATATATTTTATTAGACCAAAATTTAAATTAATTTATAAATTAAGCAAATTTTTTAAAAAAAAAAATGTTTTATGAAAAATTAATAAATAAATTTTTATTAAATTCTTATAAAAAAAAATATATGAAGTTAATAGATATAAATTTTTCTAAATTATTTTATTTAAAAAATGATAAAAATAGTTATATTTATATGTTATTTGCTTCAATATTAAGTTTATATAATAGATTAGGCAATATGTATTTATTTTTAGATAATTTTTTTATAAATAATATTTATTTATCTGAATACATTTTAAATTTTTTATATTATTTTTTTAAAAATTTTATTTCTATAGAAAATTGTGTAAATTTAATGTTAAATTCTAACATTATAAGTTTATGATTTAATAAAAGATGTACTCCGTTTATTTTATATAATGATTGTATATACTTATATAAAAATTGATATTATGAAAATTATATAGTAAAGTATTTAAATAATAATATTTATTTAAAGATAAGTAATAATTTAAATTTAAAAAATTTATATTTTTATTTTAATGAATTTAATATTAATTTAAATTTAAAAAAAATTATTTTAAGTTCAATTTATAATAAATTTACTATTATTTCAGGATCAGCTGGTACTGGTAAAAGTACTTTAATTATTAAATTAATTATTTTATTATATAAATTATTTGATTATAAAAATAATAAAAATATTATTTTATTATCACCAACTGGTAAGTTATCTTCTTGATTAACTAATAATTTAAATAATATTTATGATATTTTAAATATTAATAAAAAATTTAAATCTATTTTACCTAATAAATGTTTTACTATTCATAAATTTTTAGGTTTTAATTATTTATATAATTATATAAAATATAATAAAAATAATAAAATATTATCTAATTATATTATTATAGATGAATGTTCAATGATAAGTATAAATATTTTTTATAATTTATTATCATCTTTAAATAGTTATACTAAATTAATATTAATAGGAGATTATAATCAATTAGGATCTATAAATTCTATATCTATATTTAATGAGATATGTAATTCAATTTTTAATAAATTTTATATGAAAAATAATTTTAATTATTTTATATATTATAAAAATATATTTATATTAAATAAAAATTATCGTTATATAAATAATAATAAAAATATAGGTATATTTTTGAATATAATTAAAAATAAAAATTTTGATTTATTAAATAAATATTTATTTGATAATTTTTTATCTAATATAAAATTTTATGATTCTAAAAAATTAGATTATAATGCATTTATAAATTTATGTATTAAATTTTATAAAAATTATATAGAATTTATTATTGAAGACTTTATTAAAATAGATAAATTATTGGAAATTTTCAAAATAAATCAAATTATTTGTGTTCTAAAACATAGTGATTATGGAATTAATATTATTAATGAATTAATTAATAAATATATATGTAGTATAACTAAAAGTAGTAATTTATATTATTCTAACAATAGAATATATTTTATAGGAGAACCTATTTTAGTGACTAAAAATAATAATGATTTAAAATTATATAATGGTGATTTAGGATTTTTTATAATTGATAAAAATAAAAAGTTACGTTTATATTTTAATAAATTATGTTATTATTTACATCCTTTTATGTTATATAATTGAATTAATTCTTGGTGTATAACTGTTCATAAATCCCAAGGATCGGAATATAATAATATTTTATTTGTTTTGCCTAATAAATATATTGATATATTAAATTATAATTTAATATATACAGCTTTAAGTAGAGCTAAAAAAAAAATTATTATTTATGGTAATATTGATATATTAATTAATAGTTTAAAAATAAATATTAATAAAAATACTAATATAATAAAAAGATTAAAAATTTAGTAAAATTATTTTTTATATTAATATTTAATTATATATATACATATTAATTCTATATCATTTCAATATAGTTTATTAAACATTTTATAATTTTTTTCATATTTATAAAATATTTTTAATATTTTTACTGTATTTAATATTTTATTATTATTAATATTTTTAATAAAATTTTTAAATAATATATTTAATATTAATATTTTATCTACATTTAGATTTTTAATATTTTTTATTATATTAAAAATATTTTTTAATTTTTTATTGTTTATATTATTAATTAATTGATTTATTATTTTGTTTACTTTATTTAAAAATACGAATTTGTTTTTTTTATTTAATTCTATTAATAATATATTTTTGTTTTTATTTATATAGTATTTATATTTATAAAATATTTCAAAAAAAAATATTATATATATATTTTTTGTTATAAATTTTAATATATATTTATTAAATATATTATTAATATCTTTGATATTTTCTATAATATTTAAAATAAATATTTTATTTTTAGATATTATATTTTCATTAATTATTTCTTTTATAATTAAATTTCATTTAAATTTTTTGTTTATAAAAAAATTATATTTTATTATATTTTTATAAGTATTATTAATATTATTTATTATATATTTTTTAAGTTTATGTTTTTTTTTTGTATTATTGCCTACTATACAATATATATTATATATAATATTTTTATTTATTATTAATTTATATTTATGCATTTATATTATTAAATTACATAATTTATAATTTTATTTTTTATATATATAATTTTTTTAATTTTTTTATTTATTATATATTTATTAATAATTTTTTTTTTATATATTTTTTTTTTTACTTTTTGTTCATTTAAGTTATATTTAATTTTTATTATATATTTTTTTTTACCATTAATTTGTATAATTAATTTTATTTTATTTTTATATAATATTTTTTTATTTCATTTGGGTCATTTAGCATTATCTATTGTATTTTTATTTTTAAGTTTTTTTCATATATAAAAACTTATATGTGGTGTAAATGGATATATTAATATTAATGTTGTATCTATACATATTTTATATAATTTAATATCTTCATTATTTAAAATTTTAAATTTATTAAATTTTTTTATAAATTTCATTATTTCTGATATAGCAATATTAAAATTATTATTTTTAATATTTTTATTTACTTTATATATTGTATTATTTAAATAAAATTTAATTTTTTTATTATATATATTATGTTTATTATCTATAATTTTATTATTTTTAACTTTTATAAAATTAAGATATATTGTGTAAATTTTATTTAATAATCTATAACATCCTTTAATATTTTTAATATTCAATACTAAATTTTTTTCTATAGGAGTTGAAAATATTATAAATAATCTTAATGAATCTGCTCCATATTTATTTATTATATAACTAGGTTTTATACCATTATTTTTTGATTTAGACATTTTTTTGTATCCATCAAATTTAACTGGTATTTTAGTATTTTTTTTAAAATAATATTTTTTATTTTTTGTTTTAACTAAATTTATATTTTTTTCATTAATTCAAATTTTTTTTTTTTTATTAAAATAATAAAATGTTTTTGATAAAACCATACCCTGACATATTAATTTTTTAACAGGTTCTTTGTGTTTTATTAAACCTATATTATATAAGAATTTATGTATAAATCTTAAATATATTAAGTGCATAGTAGCATGTTCTATTCCACCTATATATGAGTCTATTGGTAATCAATAATTAGCTTTTTGTTTATCAAATATATATTTATTATTATTAGTTGATGTAAATCTTATATGATATCATGATGATTCTAAAAATGTATCTAGTGTATCATTTTCTTTTATTAAACTAGTATTATTTACTTTAATATTTTTAAATTTACTATCTAATTTTAATAAATTAAATTTTTTTTTAAATTTATTATTTATTTTAGTATTCAATTTAATAGGTAATTTATTATATTTTATTGGTATATTTAATTTATTTAATTTGATTATAGGTATCGGTGTACCTCAATAACGTTGTCTTGATATAATTCAATCTTTTAATTTATAAATATTATATTTTTTATTTTTAATTTTTAATAATTTTATTATTATTTTTTTTGAATTTTTAATTGATATATTATTTAATAAACCAGAATTAATTATTTTTTTATTATTTAATTTTGTTTTATTATTTTTATAAATATATTTTATTTTTAAATTATAATATTTAGCGAATTTATATTGTTTATTATCATATCCTGGAATTAATGGTAATGAATCATAATTATAAGAATTATTAGTAAGATTAGTTATTATTATTGGTAATTTTTCTTTAGTTATAGGATTAATAGCTATAAAATTAGTTTTTATCAAAAAATATTCTTTATATTTTTTAATATTTTTATTATTATTAAATATATTCTCAATTTTTTTATTAATATTTTCTATATTTTTAATTAATTTATTATTTATAGAAATACATATATAGGTAATAGCAGTAATTAATCTAATATTTTTTATAAATATTTTAATATTTTTATTATAATTTTTAATTTTAAATTTTATTTTATAACATTTTATTTTTCCTATTCAATTATTTTGCATATTTTTTACTTTTTTAGGTCAATATTTTAATTTTTTAATATCTTCTAATAATATTTTTGAATATTTAGTTATTTTTATGAATCATTGATTAATATATTTAAATTTTATTTTATTATTACATCTTCAACATTTATTGTTTATTGTTTGTTCATTAGCTAATACAGTTTTATCATATGGACATCAATTAACTATATCTTTTTTTTTATATAACATATTTTTTTCAAATAATTTTATAAATAATCATTGGTTTCATTTATAAAATTTTGATTTACAGGTTATTATTTCTTTATCTCAATCATAACTTATACCTATTCTTTTTAATTCTTTTTTCATATTATTTATATTTTTAATTGTTCATTCATTAGGTGATAAATTATTATCTATAGCTGCGTTTTCAGCTGGTAATCCAAATGCATCTCAACCTATTGGATGTAATACATTTTTATTATTTAATCTATAATATCTTGATAATATATCTCCTATAGTATAATTTCTTACATGTCCTATGTGGATATTACCTGATGGATAAGGCATCATAGATAAACAATAATATTTTTTTTTTTTATTATTTATTTTTGATTTAAAAATTTTATTTTTATATCAATAATTTTGTATTTTTTTTTCAATTTTATTATGGTTATATTTTTTATTTTTCATATTTAATTATTTTTTATTATCTTTGTAATTAAATTATTATTTATATATTTAATTCTATTACATATAAGATATTTTTGAATTTTAAATTTTATAATTATATTTTTTATATACTTATTTATTATATTAATAATTTTATTTAATTTGTTATTATTTTTTTTATTATATATTATATTTTTATTTTTTTTCATATTACTATTATTCATATTTTATGTTTTATTTAAATTTATTTTATCTTATTTTTTTTATATTTTATTATTATTATAGAATAGTTTGGTGTTTGGATTTTTTTATTAGGTATAATAATAGTTTTAATATTTTTTTTATTTATATTATATAAAAAATTTTTTTTTTTGTTTAATATATAGTAAGCTATATTAATAGGAGCTGTAACATGTATTTCTTTTATGTTTTTTTTAAGAGATTTTTCTTGTATAATTCTTAAAATTAAGAATGATAAAGATTTATTATCTCTTATTATACCATTACCTTTGCATCTTGGACAAATATAATAACTTGATTCTTTTAGAGAAAGGTTTAATCTTTGTCTAGACATTTCTAATAAACCAAATTTTGATATATATCCAATTTGTGTTTTAGCTTTGTCTTTATTAATTATTTTTTTAAATTTTTTTTCTACTATTTTTTGATTTTTTAATATATTCATATCAATAAAATCTATAACTATTAATCCTCCTAAATCTCTTAATCTTATTTGTTTAGCTATTTCTTTGGAAGCTTCTAGGTTAGTATTTAAAGCTGTAATTTCTATATTTTTTTCTTTATTATATTTATAAGAATTAACATCTATTGATGTTAATGCTTCTGTAATATCTATTGTAATTAAGCCACCAGAAGGTAATCTAACTTCTCTATTAAACGCTGACTCAATTTGATTTTCTATTTTAAAATAAGAGAATAATGGTATTTCTTTTTTATAAAATTTTATTTTTTTCAATATTTCTGTTTTATTCAATTTTTTAATATAATTTATAGCTGATATATATGTTTTATAATTATCTATTATTATTTCTTCTATATCATTATTTAAATATTCTCTAAATATTCTTATAAAAATATTATTTTGTTGATATATTAAAAATGGATATTTTTTTTTTTTAAATGTTTTTTTTATATATATTCAATTTTTTAATTTTGATGATAAATCTGATTTAAATACATTAATAGATTGTCCTAATCCTGAAGTTCTGATTATTAATCCCATATTTTTAGGTATTTTTAATTTTTTAATAATTTTTTTTATTTTTTTTCTTTCTTTTCCTTCTATTTTTCTTGATATTCCTATAATATTATTATTATTATTTGGCATTAAAATTAAATAATTTCCTATTAAATTTATAAATGTACTTAAAGTAACTCCTTTTTTATTTATTTGTTCTTTAGTAATTTGTATTATTAATTCTTGACCTTTATATAAATTATTAATATTATTATTTTTTTTTTTAGTAAAATATTTAGGTGAAATTTCTTTTAAAGGTAAAAATCCAAATTTTTTTTCTCCATAATCTATAAATACTGCTTCTAAACTAGGTTCTATTCTGATAATTTTACCTTTATAAATATTATATTTTTTTTTTATATATTTATTATTTTCTATATTTAAATCATATAGTTTTTTATTATTTATTAATGCTATTCTAAGTTCTTCTTTTTGAGTAGCATTTATAAGCATTCTTTTCATATAATTTTAATTTATAATAACTTATTTAATTATTAGTATATAATGTATTGTTGATTAATTAATATTTTTATAATATTTTATATATAATTTTTATATTAAAATTTGATATAATTATATGTATAATAAATTTTTTATAAGTTTTTTAAAAGTTACTTTATATGATGTTAATCAAAGATTAGATAATTTTTTATTTAAAAATATTAAAAGTTTGCCTAGATGCAAAATATATTCTTTGATTAGAAAAGGAAATATAAGAGTTAATAATAATAGAAAATCTTATAGATATAAATTACAATTTAATGATATTTTAAGAATACCTTTAATATATTTAAATAGTAATAAATTCTTATATCTTAGTAAAAATATTATATATAAATTTACAAATAATATTATATATGAAGATAATTATTTAATATTAGTTAATAAATATTCAGGTATTAGTGTGCATAGTGGAAATAAAGTTAAATATAATTTAATTGATATTTATAGATCATTAAAATTAAATAATTATTTAAATTTAGTACATAGATTGGATAAATATTCTTCTGGATTATTATTGATTTCTAAAAATAGAGAAATATTAATTAACTTAAATAATCAATTTAAAAATTTAAGTATTATTAAAAAATATTATATATTAGTATGTGGTGTTTGACCTAAAGATATTTATAAAGTTAATAATTTAATTTATAAATATAAAGATAAAGGTTATATTATGAATAATAATAAAAAATATTTAAAAAATATAAAATTAAAATGATCTTTAACTTATTTTAAAATAGTAAAAATTATTAATAATTTTACATTATTAAAAGCTTATCCTATTACTGGAAGATTTCATCAAATTAGATTACATGTAAGTTATTTAGGTTATCCTATTTTATTTGATAATTTATATGGAAATAAATATTTAAATAATAAATTTTATATTAATAAAATTAGTAGATTATTTTTACATTGTAATTATATATCTTTTTATCATTGTATTTTAAAAAAAAGATTAATTTTTAGTATTAAATTAGAAAATGATTTATGTTATATATTAGAATATATAAAAAATAATAATATTATAAAACAAGGAGATTAATAATGGCTGTTCAAAAGAGCAAAAAAAGTAAATCTAAAAGAGGTCATAGAAGATCTCATAATTATTTAAGATTACCTGTATTATTTTTTGATAAAAATATTAATGAATATGTTTTATATCATCATGTTAGTAAAAATTATTTAATTAATAAAAAAAAAAACAATAATATTAGATAAAAAAAATTTCTTTATTTATTTTTAATGTTAATAAACTGAATAAATATATAAATATACTATATATTAGTATTAATAATATTTTTATAATTCTTTCATAAATGTTAAATTTTATAAAATTAATTTCTAAGTTATTAATTAATTTATTTAAAAATATAAATATTAGTAAATTAGATATAAAGATCTTAATTATAAATTTTTTTCATTTATATACATGTTTAAACATTTTTTTATTTATTAATTGTTTATATAATAAAATACAATTTATATAAGATGCTATCATCATAGATATTGATATACCTATATATTTAAATATTTTTATTGTAAAAATATTTATTATTTGTGAAAATATTAATATAAAAATAGATATTTTATTAGGTATATTAATATTTTGTTGAGAGTAATAACATGATATAAATATTTTATTTAATAATAAAGTTGTAAATCCTATAGAATATATAATTAATATTTTAGATGTCATAATTACATCTAAATATTTAAATTTTCCATATTTAAATAATAATATTATTAATAATTTTGATAATTTTATTAAAAATATTGATATAGGTATACTTATTATTAATATTATTTGTATATATTTTTCTACTAATTTATTATATTGATCTATATTTTTATTATTATATTTATTTGATAATTTTGATAATAATAAGGTTCCTGTCATTGTTCCTAATATACTTAGTGGTAATTCTATTATTTTATCAGCATAGTATATTCATGATATAGATCCTTCTTTAAAATATGAAGATAAATTATTATTAATAATTTGTGACGTTTGATATATTAATACACTTAATATAGTTGGTATAAATTTTTTAATAATTTTAAATATTCCTTTATGAAAAAAATTTACTTTATTAATATTAATATTAATTTTAATTTTTTGAATATATATTTTTTGTATTGTTAGTTGTAAAATTCCTGCTATTATAATTGCTATACTTAAAGATAATATTGGTACATTAAAATATTTACTTATAAAAATACTAAATAAAATTATATTAATATTAGTAATTAATTGTATTGTAATTATGGGATAAATAATATTTCATAAATTTAATATTGATGCTAAAAAATATGATAATGATATTAATATAATAAATGGAATTGTATATTTGAATATTTTAGTTGTTAGTTTTAATTTATTATAATTATTTTTAAATCCTGAATAAATTATTAATATTAGTTGATTAGAAAAAAATATAAATAATATTGTTAATATAAATAAAAAAAATAGTAATATAACAAATACTGTGCTTATTAATTGTTCTATATGTTTTTTATTTTTTTTTAGTTTATATTTACTTAATATTGGTATGAATATATAAGACAAAACACCTTCTGTAATAATTTTTTTAAATAAATTTAGTATTTTTAAAGACGTATAAAAAGAATCAGTATAAAAATTAATTCCAAATTTATTAGCTATTACTATATCTCTAATAAATCCTATAATTTTCATTATACATGTTAATAAACTAATTTTAATTATATTATATAATATATTCATGTTGATTTTTTAAAATTATTTTATTTTTAAAAAATTATTTAATTATTAAATTAATTAATTTTTATAATATTTTTATAAATATTCTATTTATATATAAATATATATATATATATATATACATTTATATTTATATATTTATAAATTTATATTATAAATTTTATTTTTTATATAAAATTCAATTTTTTGTATTATTATTTTTTTAGTTATATTTATATATTTATATAGTTTAATTTTTTTAAAAATATTTATAAAATTTTTATTTTTAATATATTTTATTTTTTTATTATTACATATAGATATTATTATAAATAATATTCCTTTTATTATTAATGTATTACTATCTGCATTAATAGTTATTTTTTTATTTTTATATTTTATTTTTATTCATATATTATTATAACATCCATACAATATATATTTTTTTTTTCTGATTTTTTTTTTATTAAACGGCAAATATTTACTTAAATATATTAAATAACTTATTTTTTCTTCTCAATTTGAGCATAAATTAATTTCTTTAATAATTTTTTTTATATTAAATAATTTATTTATTTTGTTCATTTTTAATTTATTTAATCATATGTATAATTTTTTTTAAGTAATATATAAATGTATTTATATCTTTTTTAGAATTATATATAGCAATTGATATTCTACACATTCCAGAGGTTTTATAAAATTTTATTATAGGTATTGCACATTGATTACCTGTTCTAATACATATTCCATATTTATTTAATAAAAATCCTATATCATAACAATGACAATTTTTAATATTAAAAGATATTATTCCTATTCTAGGACTTGAACCGTATATTTTAATCTCAGGTAATAATTTTAGTTTATTAATTGTATATTTAGTTATTTTTTGTTCATATTTAATTATATTGTTTATTTTAATATTATTTATATATTTAATTGCGTATTTTAAACTAATAATTGATTCTATATTATATGTTCCTGATTCAAATTTTCATGGTGGATTTATAAAATTTATACTTTTTATTATATTATTATTGATATTTATATTAGATACTATACCTCCACCATAAACTCATGGTTTTAATGTTTCTAATAAAATTTTTCTACCATACAATATTCCTATTCCGTTAAGTGAATACATTTTGTGTCCTGAAAAAACATAAAAGTCACAATTAATGTTTTTTACATCTATTTTAATATGTGATATTGATTGAGATCCATCTATTATTGTAATTATTTTATTTTTTTTAGCTATTTTTATAATTTTTTTTATAGGATTTATGATACCTAAAACGTTAGAAATGTGTGTAATAGATAATATTTTTGTGTTTTTATCAATTAATTTTTTAAAATGTTTTATATTTAATTTACCATTTTTTTTAATCTTTATTATTCTTAATTCTAAATTAAGTTTTTTAGATATATTAAATCATGGTGCTATATTTGAATGATGTTCCATAAGAGATATTAAAATATTATCTTTAGGTTTAGTGAATTTTTCTGTAAGTATATTGGATAATAAATTTATTCCTTCAGTAGTATTTTTTATGAAAATTATTTCTTCAGCTGAATTAGAATTAATAAATTTACTTACTTGAATTCTAATTTCTTCTACATTGTTAGTATTTATATTACTTAATGTATATATTCCTCTATTTATTGATGAATATTTTTGTGTAATAAATTTATATGTTGATTTAATTACTAATTTAGGTTTTTGTAAAGTAGTAGCGTTATCTAAATATATAATTTTTTTTTTATTAATTCTTTGTTTTAATAAAGGAAAATCTTTTTTGATTTGTTTAATATTTAAGTTCATTATATTATTTTAGAAATAATTTTATTATATAATATTTTTTTTAAATTTGTGTTTTTGATATATTTTAATATATGTTTAATGAATGATATTGATATTATTTTTATAATATTTTTAATATTTATACCTCTGTTTAATAAAAAAAATATAATGTTTTTATTTATATTTGTCATTATAGTTTTATGTTTACATTTACTACTTTTGTTAAATATTTGTATTTTAGGTTTGTTTATTAATTTAAAATTTTTATTTATATATAAATTTTTATTTATTAAATAAGATATAGAATTTTTAGATTGTTTTTTAATTTTAATTAACGAATTAATTGAAATTTTACTTTGTTTATTTATTAAACATTTATGTTTATAAAAACTTTGTGAATTTTTATATTTATGTATTATTTTATTTTTAAATATAAATTTATTTTTAAATTTTGGTATTGAAATGTTATTAATTGTTAAATTAGATTTTTTATTTAAATGATATTTAGAATATATTTTAATTTTTTTAATATTAATATAAAAATTTGTTATGTCAAGTTTTGATTTTTTATTTAAATATATATAATTATATATTTTATATATTGATAAATAATTATTTACTAGTAAATTTATATAATATATATGTGATAATTTTTTAATTTTTATAATATTTTTATATTTTATATTATTGTTTTTAATTGATATATAATGAGTAATAAAAGAAAATTTTATATTTTTTTGTATATTTATATAAAGTATATAATTTATTTTTTTTTTTAAATTATTAATTATTATAATATATATATTTTTTTTAATGATTTGATTTTTTAATATATTAATTTTAAAAATATTAATATTGTTTTTTTTTTTTTTTGTTATATTTAATATTTTAAATAAATTTTTATATGTATAATAAATATTTTTATTTATTATAAATATTTTTATTGATTTAAATTTATATATTTTTTTCTTAATATATTTTTTAGTTTTTTCTTTTATATTATTAATATTTAAAATATTATTGATTGTTTTTATATACATAATATTAAATGATGTTTAATTTATTTTTTTTATATTACCTTTTTTTATTATATATATATAATTAGGTTTAATATATTTAATAAAGTCATCATTATGTGTAATTATTAAAAATGATTTATTTTTTTTTTTAAGATTTTTAATTATTAAGATAAATTTTTTAAATGTTGTTTTATCTATTCCAGAATCTATTTCATCTAAAATTATTAATTTTGGCTTAAATAATAATATTTGTAATATTTCATTCTTTTTTTTTTCTCCACCTGAAAATCCTTTATTTAAAGATCTATTTAATAAATTTTTAGGAAAATTAATTTTTTTAATTTGTTTAAACAATTTTTTTTTAAATTCTATTAAATTTAATATTTTCTTATTTTGATATTTTCTTATATAATTAAATGTTTTATATAAAAAAAATTGAGTATTTAATCCTGAAATTTCTATATTTTCCTGAAAAGAAATAAATAATCCATTTTTTGCTCTTTCATCAATACTTAATTTTGTAATATTTTTTTTATTAAATATTATTTCTCCTTTAGAAATATTATATTTTTTATGCCCTGCTATAGTTAATGCTATGGTGCTTTTTCCTGATCCGTTATTACCTTTTAAAATATGAATTTCTCCTTTTTTAATATTTAGATTTAAATTTTTAATTATTTTTTTTTTTTTTATTTTTATTGTTAAATTTTTTATATTTAATAAATTCATATATTTAAATATATTATAAATTAATAAATAACATTTCTCTAACTTCTATATAGAGTTCTAATGGTAGCATATTTAATATATTTTCACAAAAACAATTTGTTATCATAGATATAGCATCATTTTTATTTATTCCTCTTTGTAATAAAAAAAATATTTGTGATTTTTTTATATAACAAGAACTTGCTTCATGTTCTATTATTGAATTATTATTTTTTAATTTTATTATAGGAAAAGTATGGTAACTACATGTATTTGATAATAATAGTGAATCGCATTTAGTAAAATTTTTTGATTTATTAGAATTTTTATTAATTATTATTAAATTTCTATTAGTATTACTACTATAATTATTTAATATATTTTTAGAAATTATTAATGACTTAGTTTTTTTTCCTATATGTATAATTTTATTTCCTGTATCAGATTGTTGTTTATTTTTTGTAATAGATATTGAATAATTATTGCTAATACTTTTATCACCTATTAAAATAGAACTAGGATATTTTCAATTTATTAATGATCCTTTTTCTAATTGTATTCATAATATTTCGCTTTTATAACCTAAGCATAAAGCTCTTTTTGTAACAAAATTTAACACGCCTTTATTATTTTTTTTATCAACATATCAGTTTTGTATTGTAATATATTTTATAAATGATTTTTTTTTTAATATAATTTCTACTACTGCAGAATGTAATTGATTATTTTTTTTTATTGAAGCTGTACATCCTTCTGTATAATTTAAATATGTGTTTTTTTCTAAAATTATTAAAGTTCTTTCAAATTGACCTAGATTTGATTTGTTTATTCAAAAATATGATGATAATTCTATAGGACATTTTGTATTTTTTGGTATATATATAAAAGTGCCATCTGAGAAAACACATGTGTTTAATATAGAAAAAAAATTATCTTTTATAGATACTGATTTAAACATATATTTTTTTATTAATAAAGGATATTTTTTAATTGCTTTATTGAAAGAACAAAATATTATTCCCAGTTTTAATAGTTTTTTTTCATAAGTAGTATTTATTGATTGGCTATTTAATATAGTATCAACTCCAATATTTTTTTTAAATATTTTTAAATTTTTTAATATATATTTTTCTTTTTTTGTATTAATATCATTATATGAATAATATTTATATTTTTGATAATTAATTTTTTTATATTTTCCATTAAATCATTTAGGTTCTTTAGTTTTTTTTCATATTTTATAGGCTTTTAATCTTATTTTAAGAATTCAATTAGGTTCTTTTCTTTTATAAGATATTTTTTTAATTATTTGTTTATTAATTCCTTTTTTAAAATCTTTATATGTAATATTTTTATTATATGATTTATTTTTTGTATTTATTTTATTTTTACGTTTTTTGCTAAACATTTTTATTAAAATTTATTTTAATTTGTAATTATGTCATCACATTCTTTATTTAAAGAAATTTTTTTAATATTTTTAAGAGTAGTTTTAGATATATTTTTTAAAGATTCTACAGTTAAAAAAGCTTGATGTCCTGTTATTAATACATTATTGTATGAAATTAATAAATTAAAATTATCATCTTTAATAATATTATTTGAATTATTTTTAAAAAATATTTTTTTTTCGTTTTCATAAACATCCATTGCTACTCCTTTAATTTTTTTATTTTTAATTGCTTTTATTAATGATTTTGAATCAATTAATTTACCTCTACTAGTATTTATTATTAATACATTTTTTTTCATTTTTTTAATATTATTATAATTTATCATATGATGATTATTTTTATTATAAGGACAATGTAAAGTAATAATATCTGAATATTTATATATTTTGTTTAAAGATGTGTATTTAGCTCCATATTTTTTAATTATAGAATATTTAATTATATCAAATACTAATATTTTCATTTTAAATCCTTTTAATAATTTTATTAATTCTTGTCCTATTTTTCCAGTTCCTATAATTCCTATAGTTTTTTTATACATATTAAATCCTATTAAATTATTTAAATCAAAATTTTTATTTTTAGAATTTTGATATGCTATGTGTATTTTTCTATTTAAATTTAATATTAAACTTAATGTATATTCTGCTATGGATCTAGGTGAATAAGATTTTACATGTATTACTTTAATATTATTTTTATTAGTTAAATTTATATCAACATTATTATAACCTGCACATCTTAATGCTATTATTTTGATATTATAATTTTTTAATATATTAATTATTTTTTTATCTTTTGCATTATCATTTACAAAAATACATATATAATTATATCCTTTAGATAATTTAACAGTTTTTTTATTTAGTTGTTTTTTTGTATATTTTATTTTAAAATTAAAATGTTTATTAATTTTATTAAAATATTTTATTTCATATTTTTGAGAACTATAAAATAGTATTTTATTCATTATTTTAACTTTTAATTTATATTATTTTTAATTTATAAATTAATTATATTATTATTAAATTTATTATTTTATATTAATATAAGTATTTATTTATATATTATATATTATTTTAAATTTTATAATTGATTTGTTTTATATTATTATTTAAATAATTTATTTAAATTATTTTATATTTTAAGAATTAATATTTTATTTCATTATAGTTATGTGATAATTTAATATGTTTATTATGTGTTTAGATTATGGTATAAAAAATATAGGAATAGCTATAGGCCAATTTGTTACTAAAACAGCTACTCCTATTAATAGCTTAAAAGCTAAGCAAGGAATACCTAAAGATTGAAATTTTTTTAAAAAAATTATTAATATGTGATTAATCAAAAAAGTAGTTATTGGATACCCAAAGTCATCATATTATAATAATTTAAAAAAAAACAGATCTTTTATTAATAATATAAAAAATTTTGTTCGTCTATTAAAAAATAAATTTAAATTAGAAATTTTTTTATCTGATGAAAATTATACTTCTAGAGCGGCTCGTGATTTTATATATTATAATTATAATTTATATAATTTATTTTATTCTAATTATGATGTACATTCTTTATCAGCTGTATATATTTTAGAAATGTGATTAAATAAAAATTATTAAATTTTATTTTTTAATTTAAATTTTATTTTTCTTAAATTAAATATTAAATTATAAATATCTTTAGGGATTTTACAATCTAATTTTATTAAATTATTATTAATAGGATGTTTAAATTTTATTATAGATGAATGTAAAGCTTGTCTGTTTAATTTTTTAATTAATATTTTAATTTTTTTTGGAATTTTATATTTATTAATATTTTTATTAGTATATAGTTTTTCTCCTAAAATAGGATGATTAATATAATTCATATGTACTCTAATTTGATGTGTTCTTCCTGTTATTAATTTTATTTTTAATAGTGTACAAAAATTAAAAGTTTCTATTATTTTATAATATGTTATAGATTGTTTTCCTTTATCATTTACACACATTTTAATTCTATTATATTTATTTCTTCCTATAGGTTTATTTATAAAATTATTTTTTTTAATTATTCCATAAACTATAGTTTTATATATACGTATAATTTTTTTTTTTTTAATTTTTTTTATTAATTCCAAATAACTTTTAAAATTTTTAGCAATTATTAAAATACCTGTAGTATTTTTATCTAATCTATGAACTATTCCATATCTAGGTATATTTTTATTTGATTTATAATAATATATTAATGAATTCATAATAGTTTTATATTTATTTCCATATCCAGGATGAACTATTATATTATTTTTTTTATTTATTATTAAAATATCTTTATCTTCATATATTTTATTTAGTTTTATTTTATATGGTTTATCTTTTTTATTATTTTTTTTTATTATTATTTTAACTAAATCATTTTCCTTAATTTTTTTACTAGGCTTAGATATTATTTTATTATTAATATATACATTTTTATTTTTAATAAAATTTATTATTTTGTTTCTAGAATATTTTTTTAATATATATTTTAGATTAATATCTAATCTTTTATTATTTAAAATATTTTTTATTTTAATATTAATATATTTCATTTTTATAAGTTTTATATAAATTTAATTATTTTCCTATACAAAAATTTTTAAATATATTATTTATAACATTATTAGATATAGATTTTTTTATTCCTAATATTGAGTTTAATAATTTTTGAGAATTCAATAATTGATATGAAATTATATCTAAATTAATATTTTTAATATTTTTTTTATTTATATTTTTAATCATTTTTTTTATATTTTTAATTTTTTTTTTAGTTTTTTTAATTAAATAATAATGTCTTTCATTGCAATAAAATTTATTTTCAGTATTATTTATGTATTTTATTTTTTTTTTTATTAATTTAATTAGTATTTTTAATCCTAAATTTTTTTTTATTGATATATTTATTATATTAAAATTATTGATTTTAAATTTTTTACATTTTTCATTAGTTAAATCAATTTTATTTCTTATTAATATAAGAATTTGTTTTTTATTTATGTATTTAATAATTTTTTTATAATTATTAATTATTTTATCTTTTAGTGTTATTTTAGCATCAGAAATTAATATTATTATTTTTGAATTTTTTATTTCTTTAATAGTTTTTTTAATTCCAATTTTTTCTATTATATTATTAGTTTTTCTTATACCTGTAGTATCTAATATTTCTATATTAATATTATTTATATTAATATAATCTTTAATAATATCTCTAGTAGTTCCAGGTATGTTGGTTACTATAGAATTTTCTTTATTTGTTAATTTATTCATTAAACTCGATTTACCAACATTTGGTTCTCCTATTATAGTTATTTTAATTCCATCTTTATTAATATTATTAAATTTATTTATTTTATATAATTTTTTTATATTATTATATATTTTTTTAATATATTTATTTATATATTTAAATTTTTTATAAGAAAAACTCTTTTCAGAAAAATTTATTTCTTTCATTATTATAATATTTATATGTTTTATAAATTTTATATTTTTTTTTAATATTTTTGAAAATTTTCCTTTTAATGATATTAATGATAAATTAATTTGTTCTATTGAATTAGAATTTATTATATTATTAATGGATTCTGCTTGTATTAAATCTAGTTTTTGATTTAAAAAAGCTCTTTTAGTATATTCTCCTGGTTTAGCTAATCTTATATTTTTAATATTTAAATTTAAAATTTCTTTTATTATTATTTCTATTATTTTTTGTCCTCCATGACAATGAAGCTCTAATACATCTTCTCCTGTATATGATTTAGGAGATTTATAATATATAGCTATTCCGTAATCTATTATTATTTTATTTTTATTTATAAATTTACAAAATGTTGCATATCTAATTTTAGGTATCTTTCCTATTATAATTTTTGAAATTTTAGCAGATTTATTTCCAGATATTCTTATTATACCTATTCCTCCATTTCCTATAGGAGTTGTTTGTGCTATTATAGTATTGTGAAATTTCATAATTTAATTATATATTTTAATATTTTATATTATATTATATTTAAAATATAATTTTTAATATTATAAATTATTATATATATATAGTTTTAAAAAAATACATAATTATTATATATCTATATTGTAATGTTTATATAAATATATTTATTTTTAAAATATTTTATTAAATTATAATATATAAATATTAATAAAAATATTTATAAATATAATATTAATTATATTTATATAAATTATTTTTTATAAAATATTAAATTTTAATTATATTTAATATTAATATTTTATATAATATATATATTATTATTTATATAATTATTTTTATTTAATATTATAAATTTATTATATTATATTTTATTTTTATATTTTTTTTAACTTAATAATACTATATTTATTAATTAATATTATTTTTTAATTTATATTTAATATATTATAATAAATAATATTTTATTTTTTTATAAATAAATATTTATAATTAATAAATTTTATTATAAACAATAATTAAAAATTATTAAAAATATATAGAAAAGTTTTTATAATATATTTAATTATTTTAAATTTAATAAGTTATATTAGTCATATTTTATTAATATATTTATTAAGTAATTTTTTGCTAATTTTGGTAATATTATTATTTACTTTAACTATAAAATCTATTTTTTTTATTTTTAATTGATTTATTCGAAAATTTTCATATATTTTTCTTTTAAATTTATTTCTTAATGTTGATAATTTTATTTGTTTTTTATTAATTATAACTCTTATTCTTGGGTTGTTTAATTTATTTAATTTATAATAAATTATAAATGGTTTAAATTTTTTAATATTATTTAATTTAATTTTATTATTAATTTTCATGTTTTTTTTAAAATTTAATTTTTTAACATGATAATTTTTTTCTTTTTTTTCATCTTCTATATGATAATATTTTTTTTCCATTTTTATTTGATATTCTTTTAAAAAACCCATGTTTTCTTTTTTTTTTAATTTTTGATGGTTGAAATGTTCTTTTCATTATTTTAAAATTATTTTAATATTTATAGTTTTAATTATTATATTAATATAATATTATAAATTATTTATTTTAAAATATGAGATTAATTTTATCAAAAAATTTATGAAAGATGTGTTTATTAAATTTAAAAAAATATATTTCAAGTTATAATTTTAGTATCTGAATTTTGCCTTTACAAGTAATTATTAATAATAATATTATAAATATATATTCTCCTAATAAATTTATTATTAATTATATTAAAAAAAAATATTTAAAATATATAAATAATTTTTTTTTGCAATATTGAAAAAATAAAAATTTAAAACCTTATTTTAATTTTATAATTGGAAGTAAAAATAATATTAAATATAATTTATTAAATTATAATAATATATATTATAATAAAAATGTTTTTAATATAAATAGTTTTAATAATTTAAATTTATTAAAAAATTATAATTTTGATAATTTTATTTTTAATAAATCTAATATTTTAGCTTATAAAGAATGTATTAAAATATGTAATCTTAAAAGTAAATGTAGATTTTTGTTTATTTATGGTAATTCCGGTTCTGGTAAAACTCATTTATTGAATTCTATAGGTAATAAAATTAATATTTTATATAACTATAAAAAAAAAATACTTTATACTAATATGAAATATTTATTAAAAAAAATAAAACATTTTTTAATTAATAATTTAATTAAAAAGTTTATAATTTATATTAAATCTATTTCTATATTTTTAATTGATGATATTCAATTTTTGTGTAATAAAAATTATATTCAAATTGAATTTTTAAATTTATTAAATATATTATTATATTATAAAAAATATATAGTTTTAACATCTAATTGTAATATTTCTAATTTTGAAAATATTAATGATAATTTAATTTTTAAATTAAATTATAGTTTTAAAATTAAAATTTATAATCCTGATATTAATTTAAAATATAATTTTTTAGTTAAAAAGTGTAAAGATATTAATTTATTTTTAGAAAAAGATATATTATTTTATATTTCTAAAAATTTTAATTTAGATTTTATAAAATTAGAATATATATTATATTTAATATATATTCAAATTATTAATTTAAATTATATTAAAAATATAAATATTAATTTTATAAAAAATATTTTATATAAATTTGTTATTATTAATGATAATTATTTAAATATTAAAATATATGATATACAAAAAATAGTTTGTAATTATTATAATATAACTATAAATGATTTATTATCTAAATATCGTTATAAATCTTTTGTTTTACCTAGACAAATAGCTATAGCTTTAAGCAGAAAATTAACTAATTATAGTTTATTAAAATTAGGTTTATGTTTTAATAATTTAAGTCATTCTTATATTTTATATTCTTATAATAGAATTAAAAATTTATATTTAAATAATTCTAAAATTAAATTAGAATTTAATAATTTGATAAAACTTATTATGAATTATAAAAATGAAATTTATTATAAAAAAAAAAAAGTTTATTAAACTTTTATCAAAATTTAATAGTTTTATATCAGTAAATTCTAAAAATCCTATTTTATCTAATATATTATTATTATTAAATAAAAATTATCTTTATTTAACTATAACTAATTTAGATATAGAAATAGGATATAGTATATTTATACCTAATATTAATATTTTTGAAACTGGAGATATTACAGTAAATATAAGAAAATTATATGATATATGTAAAACATTTAATAAAGATAGTAATTTATTATTTAAATCTTATAATAATAAAATTAAAATTACTTGCTTAAATAGTGTATTATCATTATCAGTTTTACCTTCTAAAGATTTTCCTATATTAAATAAAGATCAATTCAATTTTAAATATAAGTTTATTATATTTTCTTATTTATTTAAAGATATAGTTAATTCTATTTATTTTTCTATAGGTAATAATGATATACATTGTTATTTAAATGGGATGTTAATTGAATATATTAAAGATATTTTTTATTTTGTTACTACTGATAGTTATCGTTTATCTGTTTATAAAGTTTATAATAATAGTTCAATAATAAATTTTAATAAAAATAATTTTTATTTTATTTTATCTAGAAAATTAGTTATTGAGTTATATAAATTATTAGATTTAATTAATAAAAACGAAAAAATTATTTTAGAAATTGATAAAAATATTATTAAAATTTGTTTTGAAAATTTTATTATTTATTCTAATTTAATAGATGGTGAATTTCCAAATTATAAACAAATTTTAAATTTAATTAATTGTAATTATAATTATGTAGATTTAAATATATTTAATTTTAAAAACGCTTTATTAAGATCTTCTATAATTAGTAGTTACTCATTTAATTATGTAACATTAACTTTTAAAAAAAATATTTTAAAAATTTATTCTAATAATACTTTTTCAGATGAAATAAAAGATATTATAGATATTAATTATAATGGAAAAAAATTTAAAGTTAATTTAAATGTAAAGTTTATATTAGATATTTTAAATGTTATTAAAAATTCTTTAAATATTAGATTTTATTTTAAAAGCAGTAATTCGATAATTAAAATTGATGATATTGAAAATAAACATATAATATATATGATAATGCCAATAAAATTATAATTAAGTATATAAATTTTTTATAGAGATAAATATGTTATTTAATAATTCTTATAATTCTTCTAGTATTAAAGTCTTAAAAGGTTTAGATGCTGTTAGAAAACGTCCAGGTATGTATATAGGTGATACAGATGATGGTACTGGTTTACATCATATGGTATTTGAAATTATAGATAATTCTATAGATGAATCATTATCTGGTTTTTGTAAAAATATTTTTGTAAAAATATATAAAGATAATTCTGTTTCTATTTTAGATGATGGTAGAGGAATACCTGTAGATATTCATAAAGATGAAAAAATTTCAGCCGCTGAACTAATTATGACAGTCTTACATGCTGGTGGAAAATTTGATAATAATTCTTATAAAATTTCTGGAGGATTACATGGTGTAGGCGTATCTGTAGTAAATGCCCTTTCTGAAAAATTAATATTAAAAGTTTATAGAAATAATAAAATTTTTTACCAGGAGTATAATTTTGGAGTACCTTTATCTAAATTATCTATAATAGATGATACTAATTATAATGGTACTTATATAAGATTTTGACCTGATAAAAATATTTTTAAAAATTGTATACAATTTAAATATTCTATTTTATTTAAAAGATTAAACGAACTTTCTTTTTTAAATAATGGTTTAAAAATAAATTTAATAGATAAGAGATCAAATAAATCGTTTATATTTAATAACAAAGGTGGGTTAAAATCATTTTTAAATCATTTAATTGATAAAAGGATTTCTATTAATAATAAGAAATTCTATTTTAGTTATAATAAAGATAATATATTTTTAGAAGTAGTTAGTAGTTGGTTAGATAATTCTAATTGTTCAATATTATGTTTTACTAATAATATACCTCAAGTGGATGGTGGAACTCATTTAATAGGTTTTAAATCTGCTTTAACTCGTACGATTAATTTTTATATAAATAATGAATTTTTAAAAAAAAAAAATAAATTTAATGTAATAGGTAAAGATGTACAGGAAGGTTTATATGCTATAATTTCAATTAAATTTTTTGATCCTAAGTTTTCTTCGCAAACTAAAGATAAATTAATTTCTTCTGAAATTAAAAATTTTGTAGAATCTGCGGTTATAAAATATTTATATGATTTTTTGTTAGAAAATCCTTATGATGCTAAATTAATTATTAATAAAATAATTAATTCTTATAAAGTTAGAGAATCTATAAGAAAATTTAGAGAAATATCTAAAAAAAAATCTAATTTAGATTTATTAAATATATCTAATAAATTAGCTGATTGTCAGGAAAAAAATCCCTTATATTCGGAAATTTTTTTAGTTGAAGGTGATTCGGCTGGTGGTTCTGCTAAACAAGGTAGAAATAGATTAAATCAAGCTATATTACCATTAAAGGGAAAAATATTAAATGTTGAAAAAACAAGTTTAGATAAAATATTATCTTCAAATGAAATTAATATTTTAATTTCTGTTTTAGGATGTGGTATAGATAATAATGATTTTGATATAAATAAATTAAGATATAATAAAATTATTATAATGACAGATGCTGATGTAGATGGAGCTCATATACGTACGTTATTATTAACATTTTTTTATAGATACATGAAACAGTTAATTATTAACGGTAATTTATATATAGCTAGACCCCCTTTATATAGAATACAGAATAAAAAAAATATATTTTATTTAAATAATGAAAATGAATTATTAAAGTATAAAATTTTATTTAGTTTTAACAAAATAAATATTTATAAAAATAAATATATTTTAATGAAATCTAAAATTTTAATTAAATTAATTTTAAGTTATATAAAAATTTTTAAACATTTAAATGATTATAAATATAAATTTAAAAATTTTTTATTAAATAAATTAATGTTTTTTAGATATATTAATATTAATAATATTGATGAATGTAATGTTTGATTAAATGATTTTTTATTTTATATTAATAAAAATGATTTAAATATAAATATTAAATGTAATCTTATAATAAAAAATAATATTTTTTATAAGTTTAAATTTAAAATTTATGATAATTTTATTAAGGAAAATGTTGTTTTAAAAAATATATTTTTTATTAAAGATTATAATAAATTTATAAATTTAGGTAAAGAATTTTATTTTTTAAAAGATATTGGTAAAATATATATTTTGTTTAAAAACAAAAAATATTATTTTTATGAATTATTAGATTTAATTAATTATGTTTTAAAAGTTAATAGTAAAAATGTATATATACAAAGATATAAAGGATTGGGAGAAATGAACCCTAAGCAATTATGAAATACTACTATGAATCCAAAAAATAGATATTTGTTAAAAATAAATTTATATAATACAGAAAGTTCAAATAATTTATTTAAAATTTTAATGGGTGATAATGTAAAATTAAGAAAATCTTTTATAGAAAAATATTCTAATAAATTTAATAATAAAAATATTTAATTTAATCTCCTCCGACTGGATTCGAACCAGTGACATACGGATTAACAGTCCGTTGTTCTACCAACTGAACTACAGAGGAATATATATTAAATTATTATATATTTAATATTTTGTTTTGTCAAAAATTTTAATTAATATTATAAAATTTTATAGTATAATATATTTTATAGTGGGATGTCTGAGTGGTTTAAAGAGCATGTTTGGAATGCATGTATACTATTTAAAGTATCAAGGGTTCGAATCCCTTTCCCACTATTTAATTTACAGATTTAATTTTAGTTTTTATTTAAAGGATATTTATATGGTAATTATAAGATTATCTCGTTATGGTAGAAAAAAAAAACCTTTTTATCATATTACTGTTTCAGATAGTAGAAAATTTAGAAATTCTAAATTTATAGAAAAAATAGGATTTTATAATCCTTTTTTATCATTATGTATAAAAAATAGTATTTATATTAATTTAGAAAAGTTTAATTCGTGAATTAGTAATGGTGCTAAAATTTCTAATAGAGTTAAATATTTATTTAAAAAATATAAAAATTTATTAAGATTTTAATATTATTTTGTTAAATTTATATTTTATATATGTATATAAATATAATTACTTTAAATCCTAATTTTTATAAATCTGTTTTAAAAAACGGTTTAATAAAAAAAGCTATTAATAATTATTTAATATATTTTAATTTTTTTAATCCTAGACTATTTTTAGATAAAAAAGATAGAAACATAAATGATAAAATTTATGGAGGTGGAACAGGAATGTTAATAAAACCTAAACCTTTATATTTATCTATCATTAAAGCAAAAAAAGTATCTAATAATTATTGTGTTGTTTATTTATCCCCTCAAGGTTGTATAATTAATGATAATATTTTGATTAAATTATTAAGTTATAAATCTATTATTTTTATATGCGGTCGTTATAATGGTATAGATGAAAGAATTATAAAAAAATATGTAGATCTTGAGTTATCTATTGGAGATTATATAATAAGTTGTGGAGAAATTTCATCTTTAGTAATTATTGATATGTTAGTAAGAAATTTACCAGGAATTATAAATAATTTTTCTTATATTTATGATTCATTTATATTTAATAATGGATTACTAGGTTGCTCAAATTACACTAGACCTAGAGTTTTTAATGGAATGAAAGTACCTAATGTATTATTATCAGGTAATCATAAAAAAATTAAAGAATGAAAAATCAAGAATTCTTTTAAAAATACTATAAAAAAAAAGTCTTATTTATTAAAATAAATATTTATATGAAAAATAAAATAATTAGATATATAGAAAAAAAACAAATGTTTAAAAAATTTCCTTTTTTTAGATCAGGTTATTTGTTAGAAGTCAAAATTTGAGTTATTGAAAATGAAAAAAGAAGAATTCAATCATTTGAAGGTTTAGTAATATCTAAAAGAAATAATGGTTTAAATACTTCTTTTGTATTAAGAAAAATATCTCATGGAACAGGAATAGAAAGAATTTTTCAATTATATTCACCTATTATAAATGATATAATAGTAAAAAAAATTAAAAAATTTAAAAAATCAAAATTATATTATTTACGTTTTAATAACAAAAAGTTTTTACGTAGTGTTAATTAAATGTTATATAATAAAAAATTATATAGATTATTAGTTTGTGTAGAATATAATGGTAATAATTATCATGGTTTTCAAAAACAATTTAATTGTTATAAACATATAAAAACTATACAAGGAATTATTGAAAAAGTATTAACTAAAATTTCTGGTAGTAAAGTAAAAATATTTTATTCTAGTAGAACAGATAAGGGTGTTCATAGTATAGGACAAATATTTCATTTTAATACAAATATATATAAACGAGAAGAAGAATGATTAAATATTTCAAATTATAATTTACCTAATGATATTGTTTTTAGATGAATAAGATATATATCATGAAATTTTCATGCTAGATATAATATTATAGCTAGAAGATATATTTATATAATATTAAATTCTTATTTTTATTCAAGTTTTTTGTATAATTTAGTTTTAACTTTTAAAAAAAAGTTAAATGTAAATTTAATGTTAAAAGCTTCTAAAATATTATTAGGAATTAATGATTTTAGTTCTTTTAGATCTTCAGGTTGTCAGTCTAATAATGTTATAAAATATATTTTTTATTTTAATATATTTAAAAAAGGTTCATTTATTATATTTGATATTAAAGCAAATTCTTTTTTATATCATATGGTTAGAAATATTATTAGTTGTCTTTTATTAGTAGGTATTAAAAAATATTCAATAAATTGATTTAATGAATTTTTTATTTCTAGAAATAGAAATTATTGTAAATTTAATTTAATTAAACCTAATGGTTTATATTTGTATAAAGTTTATTATTAATTATTTTTAAATTTATTTAAATATTATTATGAATTTATTATATTTTGTTTTTTTATTTTTATTATTTGATAAATTTTTTTTTTATAGAAATGTATTATTATTAGTATTAACTTATTGATTTTTAAATAGATTTTACTATATTTTTTTTTTGTTCTTTTATAGAAATATTAATAATTTAAATAAAAATATTATTTTTTATGATATTACATTATATTTAATTATATATTGAATTTTTTATATATTTTATGATTTATTTTGTTATATATTAAAAATAATTTTATTTATTATTATAATTATTTATTTTATAAAAATTTTATCAGAAATTTAAAAAAAAATTGCGGAGGTTGGATTTGAACCAACGACCTTCGGGTTATGAGCCCGATGAGCTACCATACTGCTCTACTCCGCGATAAATATATTATAATATATTTATATAAAAGTCAAATTATTTTATTAATTTATGTTATTTTAAATATAATTAATAAATACATATATTATAATATTTATATTAAATATTTATGGAGTTTATACTGATGTGTAAAATTATTAAAATTCAAGCTAGAGAAGTAATAGATTCTAGAGGATGGCCTACAATAGAAGTAGAAACTTATTTAGAAAATGGAATTAGTTCAAAAGCTATAGTTCCATCAGGGGCATCTACAGGAATTAATGAAGCATTAGAATTAAGAGATAATGATATTAATAGATATTTAGGAAAAGGTGTATTAACGGCTATTAATAATGTAAATAATATTATTTCTAAAAAAATAGTTGGATTAAATGTTTTAGAACAATCTAATATAGATAATATTATGATAGATTTAGATGGTACTCCAAATAAATCTAATTTAGGGTCTAATTCAATTTTGGGTGTTTCTTTATCTATAGCTAAAGTAGGTGCAAAGTTTTTAAATTTACCATTATATTCTTATATATCAAAAATAAATAACAGCAAATATTGTTTACCTATACCTATGATGAATGTTATTAACGGAGGTTGTCATGCTGATAATAATTTAGATATACAAGAATTTATGATATATCCTATAGGTGCAGATAATTTTAGTCATTGTATAAGAATGTGTTCCGAAGTGTTTCATAATTTAGGTAACATATTAAAAATTAATAATAAAAATATTTTAATAGGAGATGAAGGCGGTTATGCTCCTAATTTAAATAGTAATGAAGAAGCTATTATATTAATATGTGAAGCTATAGAAAAATCTAATTATATTTTAGGTAAAGATATTTTTATAGCAATAGATTGTGCTGCTTCTGAATTTTATAATAATAAAAATAAGTTATATTATTTAAATAGTGAAAATAAAAAATATTCATTTTATGAATTTACTGAATATTTAAATTTATTAATTGATAAATATCCTATAATTTCTATAGAAGACGCTTTAAGTGAAAAAGATTGAGATGGATTTATATATTTAACTAGTGTATTAGGAGATAAAGTACAAATAGTAGGTGATGATTTATTTGTTACTAATACTACTTTATTAAATAAAGGTATAAAATATAATATAGCTAATTCAATATTAATAAAACCTAATCAAATTGGCACATTAACAGAAACTTTAAATTGTATAAATTTAGCTAAAAATAATAATTATTCTGTTATTATATCTCATCGTTCTGGAGAAACCGAAGATACTACAATATCAGATTTAGCAGTAGGAACTAATAGTAGTCAAATTAAATGTGGTTCAATTAGTAGATCAGAAAGAACTTGTAAATATAACAGATTAATAAGAATTGAAGAGTATTTAAATAAAAATATATTTAAAGGTATATCACAATTTAAATTTTTAAATAATAATAAATTTATTAAACAATTAATTTAATTTAAATTATAATTATTTCCTTTTTTAATATTAATTTTTTAATTATAAAAAAGGAAATATAATTATAATTTTAAATTCAATAAATTAAATAAAAGTTTTTTTTTCCTTTTGAAATTATAGTATATTTATTAAATAATTTATTATTTTTAGTTATTAAAAAATTTGTATCAATAATTAATTTTTTATTTATATTTATTGATTTATTAAGTATTAAATTATGAGCATGTGATTTTGAATAAGAAATTTTTAATTTTATTAAAATTTTTTTAATTTCTTTATAATTCTTTTTTAGTTTTATTTTAGGTATATTAATTTTATATAATTTATCTAAAATTTTTAATGTAATTTTATTAAATTTTCTAAAATAATATTTAGAAGCAAAAATAGATTTTTTTGTTTCTTGTTTTCCATGAACTATTTGTGTTATATGTTTAGCTAATATTTTTTTATTATCATTAATATTATTTATTTTAAACATTTTTTTTATTTTATTTATATTGAAAAATGTTAATTGTTTAAAATATTTATATAAATTATCATCTTTAATATTTAATCAAAATTGATAAAATTCAAATGGTGTAGTTTTATTTTTGTCTAATCATATATTATTTTTTTTAGATTTTCCAAATTTTTTTCCTTTTTTATTTGTTAGTAATGGTAATGTTATGCCATATGATTTTTTATTATATTTTTTTTTTATTAAATGTATTCCAGATGTTATATTTCCTCATTGATCAGAACCTCCTATCTGTAAATTTATATTATATTTTTTAAATAATAAATAAAAATCATAACTTTGTAATAAGTTATATGTTATTTCTTTAAAATTTATACCATATTTTGTATTTCTTTTCTTTATAGAATTTTTATTTAATAAATATTGTATTTTAAAATATTTACCTATATTTTTTAAGAAATTAATCAATTTAGTTTTTTTAAATCATTTTTTGTTTGATAATATTTTAATTTTTTTTTTTTTATTTTTTAATATATTATTAATTTGTATTTTTATCTTTTTTTTAAAATTATTAATTTTATTATAATTAATTTGTTTTCTATGATTTTTTTTAAAACTTGGATCTCCTATATATGCAGTAGTTTCACCTAATACAATAGTTATATTATATTTATATTTTTTAAATCTTTTTAATGTTATTAATAACAGTAAATGTCCTATATGTAGGCTATCATTAGTGGGATCAAAACCGCAATATATCTTAATATTTTTATTATTTATATAATTTAATAAATTTTTACTTGATATTTGTTCTATTAATTTTCTTTTATATAAATCCTTAATTATATTATTTTTCATATTATTTATTATTATTAAAAATTAAATTGATTTAGATATTATTATATAATAATATATATTTATTAATATTTTATTTTAATTTAAAGCGTTCTTAACTCAGAGGTAGAGTGCCATTTTGACGTGATGGAAGACAGTGGTTCGATTCCACTAGAACGCATTGATTTATAATTAATTTTATTAATTTTTATTTATAAATAAGTTGATTAAATATGAAAAAAACTAAAATAGTTTGTACGATAGGTCCTTCAAGTTGTGATATAAATATAATAGTAGAATTATTAAAGAATGGAATGGATGTTGCTAGATTGAATTTTTCTCATGGAGATTATAATAATTATAATAATTATATTATAAATTTAAGAGAAGCAAGTAAAGTTATAAATAAAAGAATTGCTATAATTTTAGATACTAAAGGGCCTGAAATACGAACTTCTAAATTATATAATTCTAAAGAAGTATTTTTAAAGGAAGGCGATATATTTAAATTTATTTGTAATACTAAAAAATTTATTGGAAATAACAGGGAAGTATCTATATCTTATGATAACTTTTTTAATGATATTAATATAGGTAATTTAATATTAATAGATGATGGTTTAATATCTATGAAAGTTATAAATAAAAAAAATAATAAAGTTATTTGTAAAATACTTAATAGTGGTTTTTTAGGTGAAAATAAAAGTATTAATTTACCAGAAGTTAATATAAATTTGCCATATTTATCTAATAAAGATAAAGATGATTTGATATTTGGATGTAAAAATAATGTTGATTTTATTGCAGCTTCTTTTATAAGAAATAGTGAAGATGTAATGCAAATAAGAAATTTTTTAGATAAAAATAATGGTAATAATATACAAATAATATCTAAAATTGAAAATAATGAGGGATTAATAAATTTTGATAAAATTTTAAATGTATCTGATGGTATTATGGTGGCTAGAGGTGATTTAGGAGTAGAAATACCTGTTGAGGATGTTATTTTTGCTCAAAAAAAAATGATTAAAAAATGTAATGTATCTAGAAAAATTGTTATTACAGCTACTCAAATGTTAGAATCTATGATTAATAACCCTAGACCTACTAGAGCTGAAGCTGGTGATATTGCTAATGCTATTTTAGATGGAACTGATGCTGTAATGCTTTCTGGAGAAAGCGCTAAAGGTAAATATCCTATAGAATGTGTTAAAATAATGTCAATGATTTGTAGAAGAGCTGATAATTCTTTAAATAATAATAATATAATTTATAATAATGATAAATATATACCAATTAGTGAAGCAGTTTGTAAAAGTTCTGTAGATATATCAAAAAAGTTAGAATGTAAATTAATTTTAGTTTATACTAAAAAAGGTAAATCTCCTAGATTTATTAGAAAATATTTTCCTAAATCATTAATCTTAGCTTTAACAGATAGTGAAATTATATGTAGACAATTAATTTTAATCAAAGGAGTAGTTTCTTATTTAGTTAAAAATATTAATTCTATAGATGATTTTTATATTATAGGAAAAAAGTTATTAATATCTAATAGTTATGCAAAAGTAGGAGATATTATAATAATGGTATCAGGATCTTTAGTTAATAATGGCGGTGTAAGTAATACTGTATCTGTACGTGTTTTATAATAACATTTAAATTTATTTTATGTTAATAAATAAATATCAGTTTAAATTTTTTCACATTGTATTACTTTTTCTAAATTTTTTAATTTAATTAAAATTATTCCTTGGGAATTTCTTTTAAATATATTTATATTTTTAGTATATATTCTTAATATATTTCCTTTATTAGTTATTATAAGTATTTGTTGTTTTTTGTTTTTATTTGTACTATATATTGTTTTTATTATATAACTATTTTTTTTATTAATTCTAATTGATATTAAACCTTTTATAGCTCTTGATTTAATAGGAAATTCTTTTATATTAGTTTTTTTACCATATCCATTTTTAGTAATTATTATAATATACCCGTTTTTATATTTATTTTTTATTATCAATGATGATGATGCTTTATCTTTATTTGATAATTTTATTCCTTTTATTCCATATGAATTTTTTCCTGTATTTCTAATGTTTTTTTCTAAAAATCTTACTGTTTTGCCGTTTTTAGTGAATATCATAACTTGATTTTTACCATTAGTTATATGAGTATTTATTATTTTATCTTTATTTTTTAAATTTATTATATTTGTTCCTTTTTTTCTTTTTAAATTTATTTTATTTAATTTTACTTTTTTAATTAAACCGTTTTTAGTTATTATTATTATATATTTTTTTAGTAATTCGTTTTTATTTATTGGTTTTAAATAATCAATAGTTTCGTGTTTTGATAAATTAATAAAATTAATTATTGGTTTTCCAGTGGGATTTTTAGTGAAATTTAATATTTTAAATATTTTTAAATAAAATATTTTACCTATATTTGTAAATAATAATAAATTTCTATGAGTATTAGTAATTATCATGTTATTTACATAATCTTTATTTTTTAATTTTATTATATTTATTCCTACTCTTCCTTTATTTTTTATTTTAAATTTAGATAATTTTTGATATTTTATATATCCTAATTTGGAAATTATTATAATAATTTTTTCTTTTTTAATTAAATCATTAATTTTAATCAATTTAGTTTTTTTTTTTATTTTAGTAAGTCTTTTGTTGCCAAATTTATGTTTTATATATATAAATTCTTTTGTAATTATATTATTAATTAGTTCTTTATTATTTAATATTTTATTAAATTTTTTTATTTTTTTAATTAATATTTTATATTTTATATATATATTATTATATTCTGTTTTAGTTAATTTTATTAAACTTAATTTTAAAATATTATTAATTTGTTTAACTGAAAATTTATATTTTTTATTAATTTTTATTAAATATTTAAAATTATTAGATGTTTTTCAATTTTTTTTTATTATATTTTTTATAGCTAATTTTTTATTTTTTGATTTTTTTATAATACTTAAAATTTTTTTTATATTATATAAGCATATTAATATTCCTTCAAATATATGTAATTTTTTTTTAGCTTTTTTTAATTTAAATATTATTTTTTTTATGATTATATTTTTTCTATGTTTTATAAATATTTTAATTATTTTCTTTAAATTTAAAACTTTTGGTCTATTATTATATAATGCTACAATATTAATTCCATAAGATATTTTTAAATTAGTTAATTTTATTAATTTATTAATTAATATTTTTCTTTTTATGTGTTTTTTGACTTCTATTACTATTCTCATTCCATCTTGATCTGATTCATCTCTTATATCTTTTATTTCATTTATTGTTTTATCTTTCATTAATTCTATTATTTTTTTAATTATTTTTGATTTATTAGTTTGATATGGTAGTTCGTTAATAATAATACTTTTTTTATTATTTAATTTATTATTTTCTATTTTTATTTTTGCTATTATTTTTATATTTCCTTTTCCTGTTTTATATGCATTATATATACCATTATTATCTTCTATTATACCTCCTGTAGGAAAATCAGGACCTTTAATATATTTCATTAGTTCTTTTGTTTTTAAATTTTTATTTTGCATAAATTTTATAAATGCGTTCATTACTTCTGATATATTATGAGGAGGTATATTAGTTGCCATACCTACAGCTATCCCTGTAGTTCCATTAATTAATATATTAGGTATTATTGTAGGAAGTATTTCTGGTATTTTTTCTGTTGAATCATAATTAGGAAAAAAATTAATCGTTTTTTTTTCTATGTCTTTTAGAAATTCATTAGTTATTTTAGACATTCTTATTTCTGTATATCTCATGGCAGCAGCTGGATCTCCATCTATTGATCCAAAATTTCCTTGTCCATCTATTAATGGATATCTCATAGAAAAATTTTGAGCCATTCTTACTATAGATTCATATACTGCGTTATCTCCATGTGGATGATATTTACCTATTACGTCTCCTACTATTCTAGCTGATTTTTTATATGGTTTATTATGGGTGTTTTTTAAAATATACATAGCGTATAATATTCTTCTATGTACAGGTTTTAAACCATCTCTTATATCTGGCAAAGCTCTTCCTACAATTACAGACATTGCATAATTAAGATATGATTTTTTTAATTCATTTTCTATATCTATTTCTTTTATTTTTTTTTTTATGTTTTTCATAGTTATTATTATTTAAATATAAAATTTAAACAAAATTATATTATTAATATTTTAATTTTAAATTTTATATTAAATTTATTTATAAAATATTATTAAGAATATAAATTATAATTAATATTTAAATATTTAATATTTAAATTAAATTTTTATTATTAATAATATTTATTTTACTAAATTTTTTATACCCATATAATTAATATATGGGTATTGTATTTATTTTTTTTTTAAAGAAAATCCTATAAATAATCCTAAAGTTAATGATAAAATTATAGTTGTTATTGGTTTATTTTTAACATTATTTTTTATAAAACTAAATATTTCATTTATTACTTTATTTGTATTATTTATATATTTTTTAGTTTTATCTTTTATTTTTTCATCATTTGATATATTGTTATATTTTTTTTTTATACATTCAACTGTATCTTTTATTTTTTTTTTAGTATTATTTAATATGTTCATGTTTATTATTATTATATTAAGTTAATATTCTAAAATAATTACATATTATTCCTAATATTAATAACATTAACATTAATGTTAAAGGATTAAATTTTTTATTTAATAATCACATACAAGTTAATGTTAATGCTAGAGGAATTATTCCAGGAGTTAAATTATCTAAAATATCTTGTAATTTAACATTTATATTTTTGTTATTTTTAATAAAATGAGTAATTATAATAGGTGTTTTAACTTTTGTTCATTTGTTCACTAATGCTCCTAATACAAATAATCCTAATATTGAAGACGCTTCTGTAATCTTTTTTAAAAAATTTTTATTTAATTCTTTAATTATATTAATACCTTTTTTATATCCATAGTGTAATCCATAATATAAAGTAAATAATCTTATTATATTGAATGATATAAAAAAAAATATTGGACCTATAATACTTCCATTAATAGCTAAGCTAGCACCTATTGCTGATAACATAGGTCTAATAGTTCCTCAAAATATAGGGTCTCCTATTCCTGCTAAAGGCCCCATTAATCCTATTTTTATATTTCTTATAGAATTAGATTTTATTTTATTATATTTAGATTTTTCTTCTTCCATGGCTATTACTATTCCGAGTATTGGAGATACCATATATGGATGTGTGTTAAAAAATTCTAAATGTCTTTTAAAAGATTTTTTTTTTTGAATATTATTATTTTTATATAATTTATTTAATATAGGTAATATAGAATAACAAAAACCTAAAGCCTGCATTCTTTCAAAATTTCATGATCCTTGTAATAAAATACTACGTATAAATACTTTATTTATATCTGTTTTAGTAATTTTATTATTATATTTCATATTTTATATTCTCTTTAATCTAATTCATCATCTTTAATATTTTTTTTATTATTTTTATTATATTTTATATTTTTATAATCATAATATTTTGGTGATAATTGTATATATAATATTGATAAAATTATTCCTATAATACCTAATGATAATAAATTAAAAGAAGTTGAACCAGATATTATAAATCCTAAATAGAAAAATGGCATTAAATATTTTTCTTTTATCATATTTATAACCATAGCATATCCTATAGTTACTATTATATTACCAGAAACATTTAATCCTTCAGTTATAAAAGCAGGTATCATGTCTAAAAGATTTTTAATAGTTTCGGTTTTCATAGAGTAACAAAATATAATTACAGGTATTGATACTCTTAAAGCTTGAATAGTTAAAGCAATTAAATGTAAATATGATAAATAGATAGTATTTTTATTATTTTCTATTATTTTATCTGCTAAATGTTGTATACTTATACATATACTTCTTACAATAATTGTTAATATTTGACCTGCTGCTGCTATTGGTATAGCTAATGTTATTCCAGAACCAATACTTTGTTTTCCTATTATAACTAATAAAGTTGATATTATAGAAGCTAAAGCTGAATCTGGACAGATTGCAGCTCCTATATTAATTCAACCTAATGACATTATTTCTAGAGTTCCACCTATTATTATTCCAGTTTTTAAATCACCTAATATAATACCCATTAAAGTACATGCTAATAATGGTCTATGAAATTGAAATTGGTCTAATATTGATTCTATACCTATTAAAGAACTTATTAAAAAAATTAATGTTAATTTTAATGATATTATATCCATTATATTTCCTAATTAATTTTTATATTATTTAGTATATTTATTAAATTTATTTTTTTATCATTAGGTACTTTTCTTATTTCTAATTCTATATTTATTTTATTTAAATCATAAAATGATTTTATATCTTTTTTATTTACAGAAATAGCATCTGTAATTTGTATTTTTCCTTCTTTATATGACATACCTCCAATATTAATTGATTTTATTTTTAAACCTCTTTTAATAGTTTTTAATATATCTTTAGGATTTGTAAATAGCAATAACACTTTATCATTTTTATATTTTGGATTGTTATATACTTTGATAAATTTTTTTATGTTTACTACATGAGAGTTTATACTTGGCGGTGAAACTTGTTTAAGTAATTTAACTCTTAATGGATCTTTAAATATTTTATTATTAATGACTATTATTCTTGAAATTTTTAATTCTTTACTTCAACCAGTGCATACTTGACCATGTATTAATCTATCATCTATTCTTGTAAGTGTAATTATCATAATATTTATTTTATTGTTTTAAAGTTAGTACTATTTATGCCTTTTTTACCACTATCTAAAGCTATTTTAATTAATTTGTTTATTTTGTTGTTTTCTTTTTTACACATTATTATTTCTAATAACATTGGTATATTAGTTCCTGATATTATTTCTCCTTTTATTTTATTATTTATATTAAGTATTTTATTTGCAGCATTAAATGGACTACCTCCTCATATATCTACAAAAAATATTAAATTTTTAATTTTATTTTTTTTTATACATTTTTCATATTTATAAATTAAATTATCTGTATTTTCTCCTGTAAGAAATTTTATTGCAAATATATTTAATTGTTTACCTATAATTAATTCAATAGTTTTTAACATTTCTATAGCTAAACTACCATGCATGCATATTATAATTGATATATTCAATATTTTCTCCATTGTATTTATTAAATTTATTTAATATAAAATATATTATAATTATAATTAATAAAATATAATAATATACTATTATTTAATATATTATATTATTAATTATTTTAAATAATATTTATAAAAAATAATTATATAAAATTTTTAATTTAAAACTCAAGTTATTAGTATATATTAAATTTAATTTTTGATAATATTTTAAATAAAAATTAATTATATTAATATATTAATTATATTTTTATTATTTAATTTTAAAATTTTATTTATTAAAAATTTAATTAAATTAGATAAATAATTAATACATTATTTATAAAATTTTTATAATTATTATTAATTTAAATATTTTTATTAATTTTTATATAGTTTTAATATATTAAATATAACAAAATTTGTTTAAAATTTATATAATGATTTATATTGTTAATTATTATTTATATTTTAAATAAAATTTAATATATTTAATTATAATATTTTAAAAGTTTTTAAAAATAATTTATTTAAATATTTATAATATAATAATTATATTACTATTTAATATTTGAGTTTTTTAATGTTGGAAATAGTATTATATCTTTAATAGAATTACTGTTTGTTAAAATCATTATCAGTCTATCTATTCCTATTCCTACTCCAGATGTAGGAGGTAATCCGTATTTTAATGCTTCTATATATTCTTTATCATATTTATAATTTTTATTAATTAATTTTTGTTTTATAAATCTTTTTTTTTGTTCTTTATAGTTATTTAATTCCGAAAATCCATTAGCTATTTCTATTCCTCCTATAAATAATTCAAATCTATCTGCTATTTTCTTATTTTTTTTATTTTGTAAAGACAAAGGTGATATTTCAATAGGATATTGTGTAATAAAAGTAGGTTTTATTATTTTTTTTTCTGTTGTTAATTTAAATATTTTTTCTATTATTTTTCCAGTTTTTAATTTTATATTTATATTAAGTTTTTTTGCTATTTTTTTAATTATCTTTTTATTATTTAATTGTTTAATATTATTAAAATATTTAGAATATTTATAAATTGCTTTTTTTATTGATATAATTTTAAATTTTTTGTTTAAATATATTTTTTTATTTTTTATTATAATTTTTTTTTTTTGTTTAAAAATATTATTTATTATATATATAATAATATTTTTTGTTAATTTCATAATATTTTTATAATTTGAATATGCTTGATATATTTCTATCATTGAAAATTCTGGATTATGTACATTTGATATACCCTCATTTCTAAAATTTCTATTTAGTTCAAATATTTTTGTGAATCCAGCTACTATTAATTTTTTTAAATATAATTCAGGTGCTATACGTAAATACATTTTAATATTTAATTTATTATGATAAGTTATAAAAGGTTTAGCAATAGCACCACCTGGTATATTATGCAACATTGGTGTTTCTACTTCTAAAAAGTTATTATTATTTAAATATTTTCTTATTATATAAATTACTCTAATTCTTAATAGAAACTTCTTTCTTGTTTTTTTATTTATTATTAAATCTAAATATCTTTTTCTAAATTTTTTTTCTTTTTTTTTTAATTTATTATATTTATCAGGTAAATATTTGTATGTTTTTACTAATATTTTAATATATAAACATCTTATAGTTAATTCATTAGTTTTAGTTTTAAATAATATTCCATTTGTGTAAATTATATCTCCTATTTTAGAATTATTAATTCTATTTATATATTTTTTATTTAAATAACTTTTATTAGCTAATACTTGTATATCAGATTCTATATCTTGTATATTAAAAAATATATATTTTTTCATTTTTCTTTTTGATATAATTCTTCCTGTTATATATACTTTAATTTTTAAATTTGTTATTATATTTTTATTTTTATTTTTAAAATATTTTTTAATATCAGATATTTTATTAATTTTTTTAAACATTTTAAATATTTATATTATTTTTTTGTTTATTAAATTTTGTATTTTATTTAATTTATTATATTTAATTAATTTTTTTATATAAAATATACATTTTTTAATTGATTTTATAATCAATAATTTTTCTGTATTATTTGGTTTTGATATTACAAATTTAATTAAATCATTATTTTTAGGTTTACCTATACCTATTCTTAATTTATAAAAATTATTATTTTTTATATATTTTAAAATATTTTTTATACCATTATGTGTACTTTTTTTATTAATATTATTTTGTATTTTACAATTTCCAGGTAATATATTTATATCATCATAAACTATTAATATATTTTTGTTTTTAATTTTTAATTTTTTTTTTACTTTTAATATTAATTTACCACATTTATTAATGTATGAATTTGGAGTATATAAAAATATTTTTTTTGTATATATATTTTTAGTATAAATTTTATTTAAAACAATTTTATTTAATTTTAAAAATTTTTTTATAAATCACATACCCACGTTATGTCTTGTATTAAATAATTTTTTGTTTTTATTACCTAAACCAATAATTAATTTAATATTCATATTTAAGTTTATGACAAAATAAATTATTTTAAAAAATTATATCATATATAATATATATATATATATTATAAATTTTTTATATTTAAAATATAAATTTTATATAATTATTTTATTTTTATATAAAATTTATATATTTGATAATTTAATAGCATATTTATCAATATGAAAAAAAATTTAAAATTAAAATTTAATAAATTAAAAAAAAGATTAATATACTTAAAAAATAAATTAAGTACTAATGATAATAATAATTTTAATTATAAATTACATAAAGAATATTATAGTTTGTTAAAAATTTTTAATATTTTTAAAAATTATATAAAATATAATAATGAATTAAAATCATTAATATATTTAAAAAATGATAAAGAATTATATTCTTTAGTTAAAGAAGAAAAATCAAAATTAATTAAAATTATATTAGAATTAGAACATGAATTAGAACATATTTTATTATCAGATAAAAAAGATAAAAATGATAATTTAAATGTTTATTTAGAAATTTATGCCGGAACTGGTGGAAATGAAGCTTCTATATTTACATCTGATTTATTTAAAATGTATATTAAATATTGTGAAAAAAAAAAATGAAAATTAGAATTAATAAATTTTAATAATAATAATTGTAAAGGTTATAAATATATTATATGTAAAATAAAAGGAAAAAATGTATATAAAGAATTAAAATTTGAATCTGGAGGGCATAGAGTTCAAAGAATACCTAAAACAGAATCAAAAGGTAGAATACATACTTCAACATGTTTAGTAGCAGTTACCCCTGTTATACCTGATATTAAATTACCTATTATTAAAAGTCAAGATATTAAAATTAGTACTTTTAAATCTTCAGGTGCTGGAGGTCAACATGTTAATACAACTGATTCTGCAGTTAGAATAATACATATACCTACAGGCATAACTGTAGAATGTCAAAAAGAAAGATCTCAACACAAAAATAAATCTAAAGCATTAAAAATATTAAAATCTCGTATTTATAATTTAGAAATAAGAAAAAGAAATAAAAAAATAAGTATTAATAAAAAAAATTTATTAGGAAGTGGATATAGAAATGATAGACATAGAACTTATAATTTTGTTCAAAACAGAGTAACAGATCATAGAATTAATTTAAATATATATTCTTTAGATAGAATTTTAGATGGTAATTTAGATTTATTAATAAATTTATTTTTAGATTATTTTAATAAAAATTAATTAAATATGAAAATTAAAGATTGATTAAATAAGGTTTATTTATATAGTAAAACAAATCATTATATATACAATGAATGTTATATTTTTTTAGAATTTTTATTAAAAAAAAATCGTATATGAATAGAAATTAATATTAATTATAAATTAAATTTTAAAATTATTGAATATTTAAATATTTTTTTACTAAGAAGATTAAAAGGTGAACCTATAGCATATATTTTAAATTGTTATTATTTTCTAGATATTAAATATATTATTTATCAAGATATTTTTATTCCTAGATTAGGAACAGAATATATGGTAATTTTTTCAATAAAATTAATTAAGAAAAAAAAATTAACTAATATATTAGATTTAGGCAGTGGGTCGGGTGTTATAGCTTGTGCTATATCTAAAAATTGTATAAATGTAAATATTTTTGCTTTAGATAATAATTTTTTATCTTTAATTTTAATTAAAATTAATTGTTTAAAATTAAATATATATAATATTCATATATTAAAAAGTAATTGATTTATGAATGTTAAAAATAAATTTAATTTTTTTGATTTAATAATTTCTAATCCTCCATATATATGAAATAAAGATAATTGTATTAATAAAAATGATTTACGTTTTGAGTGTGAAAACTCTTTATTATCTAACCATAAAGGTTGAGGGGATATTATTTATATTATTAAATCATCTTATCATTATTTAAATGATAAAGGATGATTAATTGTAGAACATTCTTTAATAAATTTAAATAAAATAATTTATTTTTTTAAAAAATATTATTATAATGTTTTTACTTATAAAGGAATACATTATAATTATAGATTTACTGTTGGTCAAAAATTATTATAACATTTTATATGTTATAAAGTATAGGTATTCCTAATATCGATAAACCTATTCTTAAAGTTTTTGCTATTATAGATATTAATTTTAATTTACTATTTTTTATATTATTATCTTTTATATTTGATATATTTTCTTTTTCATAATAAATAGAAAATAATGAACTTATTTCATATAAATATAAACAAATTATATTTGGTTGAAACTGTTTTATTGTAGTTAAAATTTTTTCTTCAAAATCTAAAATTTTTTTTGATATTTCATATTCTAATTTTGATGAAATATAAAATTTATTATTTTTAATTGATTTAGTTGTATTAGTTTTGTTTTTTCGTAAAATAGATATTATTCTAGTATATGAATATTGTATATATGGTCCTGTATTAGAATTTAAACATATTATTTTATTTATATTAAATATGTAACTTGTTTTTCTATTTTTTGATAAATCCATATATTTTATTGCCGATATAGTAATTTTTTTTGTAATTCTATTTATTTTTTGTTTATTATATATATTTTTTTTTATTATTAACTTTTTAGATTTTTTATATATTAATTTTATTATTTTTTTAATCGTTAAATTATTTCCTTTTCTTGTTTTTATTGGTTTCCCATTGTTGTTTAAAATTAAACCAAAATAATAATTTTTAATATAAAAATTTTTAGGTATATATTTGGCTTTTTTGCATATATAAAATATTGATTTAAAATATTCTTTTTGTCTAAAATCAGTAAAGTATATCATTTTATCAATTTTAAATTTTTTGTATCTATATTTTATAGATGCTATATCTGTAGTACTATATAAAAAAGCTTTATCTTTTTTTTGAATAATTATAGGAAATTTATTTTTTGAAAAAATTATTATTGATTTTTTGTGTTTTAAAGCTATTTTTTTTTTTATTAGGTTTTTTGTTATTTTTAGTAACATATTATTATAAAAACTTTCACCTATATTATTTTTAATTTTTAAATTAACATTTAGATAATTATATATTTTTTGATTTTCTTTAATTGTTAATTTAACTATTTTATTTCATATTTTAATAATATTTTTTTTTTTTTTTTTTAATTTTGTTACATTTTTTCTTGATAATTTTCTAAATTTTTTATTAATTTTATATTCATAATGAGCTAATTTATATATTTTTTCTATTTTTTTTAAATTATTAATTTTTTTTTCTAATTTAAATTTTTTTATCCATGTTATAATAATTCCAAATTGTGTTCCTCAGTCACCTATATGATTTATTTTAATAACTTTATTTCCTAAAAATTTGAATATATTTGATATACAATCTCCTAATATTGTTGATCTTAAGTTTCCTATATGCATTTGTTTAGCTATATTAGGTGAAGAGTAATCTATTAATATTTTTTTTTTTTTTTTATTTGTTATACCAAAATTTTTTTTTTTAGATATTTTATTTATTATTTTTTCTATATAATTTTTATTTATAAATATATTTATATATCCAGGATAAATTATTTTTATTTTACTGAATATTTTTTTTTTAATTAATTTTTTTCTTATAATTTTAAATAAAATATTGATTTTAATATTTTCTTTTTTAGATATTTCTATCATTCCATTTATTTGATAATCACTAAATTTTTTATTGTTACATATTTTATAATTATATTTTTTTTTTATATTCATTATTTTTAATATTTTTTTTATTTTTTTTTTTATATATTTTTTAATATTCATTTTTAAAAACTTAAAATAATTTTATAATTTATATTATAATATAATAATTGTTTTTATTATTAAAATTTTATTTATATTTTAAAATATTATGTATTTAAATTATTGTAATTATTTATCTTTGAAAGATATTGATAAAAATATTAAATTATGTGGTTGAGCGCAAAATATAAGATTATTAAAAAATATTATTTTCATTAATTTTAGAGATTGTAGTGGTAATATACAATTAATAATTTTAAATGATGATATGAAATTATGAAATTTAACTAAAAGTTTAACAAATCAATCATGTATAAAAATTTACGGAAAAGTTAAAGCTAAAGACTCATATGATATTGAAGTTATAGTAAATAAAATGGTTATATTAAATTATTCTAAATTATTACCATTAGATATATTTATAAAAAATTCTGATAATATAAAATTTAAGTATCGTTATTTAGATTTTAGAAATAATAAAGTTTTGAAAATATTTAAAATTAGATCAAATGTAAATAACATTATATATAATTTTTTTCATAAAAAAAATTTTATAAATATAGAAACACCATTTTTAAATAAATCTTTTCCTGAAGGATCTAAAGATTATTTAGTTCCTAGCAGAATATATCATGGAAAGAATTATTCTTTACCTCAATCACCTCAAATATTTAAACAATTATTAATGATAGGAGGAATAGGTAAATATTATCAAATAGTTAAATGTTTTAGAGATGAAGACTTGAGATCTGATAGACAACCTGAATTTACACAATTAGACATAGAAATGTCTTTTGTTAATTTTAATTTTATAAAAAAATTAATTAATAATTTAATTAATAAGATTTGATTTAAGATATTAAATATTAAATTAGATAAAGAAATTAAGGTTATTAAATATAATAAATGTTTATTAAAGTATTCAACTGATAAGCCTGATTTAAGAAATCCTATAAAATTTAGTAAAAAAATATATAATTTTTTATATTTTAATAAAATTTTATCTAATAAATTTGATAATATAATTTTAGATATTTTAATAGTTAATAAAAATTTATATTTTAATTTAAATGATTTTATAATATTTTTATCTAAAAAAAATTTATATAGTATTGTATTATTAGAAGTTTATGGATTTGAAAATAATAGATATATTTATAAATGATCTAATAATTATTGAAATTTAAATGATATTTTAATGCAAAATATGTTATTTACTTTAAAGTCCCCAATAAATTGTTTTTATTTTATATTAATAGGAAAATTATTAATAAATTCTTATTTATTAAAAATAAGAAATTTTATTTGTGATTATTTTAAATTATTTGATAAAAATAAATTTATTTCTTTATGAATTAAAGATTTTCCTATGTTTTATTATGATAAAAATAATATTATAAATTCTTTTCATCATCCTTTTACCAAACCAAAAATATCAGATATATATTCATTAAAATTTTGTAAAAATTATGATAAATTATTAGCAAATTCGTATGATTTAATAATAAATGGTCTTGAAATTGGTAGTGGTTCTAAAAGAATAGATAGTTATATTATACAAAAAGAAATATTTAATATTTTAAAGATTAAAGATAATATTATTAAAAAAAATTATGGATTTTTTTTAAATTCATTAAAATATGGAACTCCTCCGCATATGGGAATTGCTTTAGGAATAGATCGTATTATTATGTTGTTAACTAATAAAGAAAATATAAGAGAAGTTATAGCTTTTCCTAAAACTACATCTGGTAAATGTTTTTTAACAGGCGCGCCAGATTAATTTAATAATTAAATTATGAAAAGAATAATAATAGGAGTGGATCCAGGAACTTTTTGTACTGGATATAGTGTTTTAGAAATTAATAATTTTAATAAATTAAATAATAAAATATTATATATTTCTAGTGGTTGTATAAAAAGTAATTCTAAAATTTTTTCTATAAGATTAAATAAAATTTATAATTCTATATTAGATATATTTTTATTATTTAAACCTTTTGAATTAGCAATTGAAAAAACTTTTTTAAAAAATAATTTAAATTCTAGTTTTAAATTAAATCAAATTAATTCAGTTATATATTTAGCTGCTGTTAAAAATTTTATTCCTATTTATGAATATAATATTAATAAGATAAAAAGTTGTGTTTTTAAAACAACTAATATAAATAAAAAATATATTAATATATTCTATAAAAAATTTTTTAATATTAATTATGATTTAGATTATAATATAACCGATTCTATAGCAGTTGCTATGTGTCATATATATTTAAATTTTTAAATTAAAATATTTTTAAAAAATTATTTGATTTAAATTTTATATATGATAATCTATTTATATATTATATTTTATTTATAAGGTAATATTGATGTCTACAAGAGTAAAAGGTAATGTTAAATGGTTTAATGAGTCCAAAGGTTTTGGTTTTATTACTCCAGTTAATGGTGATAAAGATGTTTTTGTTCATTTTTCAGCTATTCAAAGTAGTGGTTTTAAGACTTTAACTGAAGGTCAATCTGTTGAATTTGAAATTACTAATGGTGCTAAAGGTCCTTCAGCTACAAATGTTGTTCCTTTATAAAATTAATATATTATAGTTAATTTTATATAATTTAAAGTTTAATTTTATATTTTAAATTTTATTAATTAGTGAATTATTTAAATATAATAAATAACTTAAATTTTTTAAATTTAATTATATATATTTAAATAATTCACATTATATATTATTATTATTTATTTTGTTATTTTAATTATTACAATTTTTTAATTAATTTTTATAAATATTTTTATATAATAATATATATATTTATTTTAAATTTTTATATTTTGCTTGTTTTTATTTAAATAATTTTGATATTTTGTATATATTATTAATAGTATTAATATTTTATATAAATTTAATATAGTAGTTTTTAAAGTATTATAATGTAACATAATATATAAATATATATTTATATATTTATATATTATGTTACATTATAATATAATAAATTAATAAAATAAATAAAATGAATAAAAATATAATTAAACTAATAATAAAAATTAAAAAAAATATAAAATATATAGAAAAAAATAATATCAAACAAACATATAAAACCAACTTTTATAAAAAAATTTCACAATTATATAAAAAATATCTTAAATCACAAAATATATCAATATTTACTTATAGTAAATATATTACGTTAATAAGAAATCAATTTATAAATATAAAACATCATAATTTAAATAAAAATTTAAATATATTAATTAAAAAATTTAAATATTATAAAAATGAATTAAATAAATTAATAAACAAACCTATTAATAAAATATTTAAAAAAATTAAAAAAATAAATAATAAATTATCTAAAATTGATATATTAATAAATTTTTTAAATCAAATAAAATTAAAAAATAATAATATAGATAAAATTAATAATATTATTAATAAAATTCCTGAATGAAAAAATGAAATAAATTTTTTGATAAAACACAAATGATATAAAGCAAATAAATTTATAATTAACAAAATACAACAGGGAAATAAATTATTAAAATATATTAAAAAATTAAAAATTAATCACGAAATTTTATTTCACTTAAAAATTGAAAAAAAAATATTAATATTAATTAAAAAAAAATCTATACAATCATTAAAAATAAAAAAAAATAATACTATAAAGATAAATTATAAACAATATATTAACAAAATATTTAATATATTTAATAATACATATAAATTAAAATCATGAAACGATATATGTAGTATATGTTTTTCGTTATCAGCAGTATCAGGTAGAAGAATGATTGAAATTATATATAGAGGTACATTTAAAATAATTGATAAAAATAAAGTATATTTTAAAGGTCAAGCTAAAAATAGCAAAATAAAAACATATAAAATATATATTTTATTAAATACTATTGAATTTATAAAAAATATAAAAAAATTAAGATCATGTAAAATAATTAAAAATATTTTAATTAAAATAAAAAATAAAAAAAACACATTAATATCAAAAAATGCTCAAATAAGTAATTATATATCACCCTATCTAAATAAATGAGTTAAAAATTTCTTTAATGATAAAACAAGAACATTTAAAGATAGTCGATCTATATATGCTCGTATAGTATTTAAAAAATGATTTAATAAAGATAAAAAATGAATTAATAAAGATGAAGATATATTTTTTAGTAAAATACTATGTCATAAACATATAAATAGTCAAATGTATTATAAACAATTTAAATTATATAATTTTTCTGATAAATGAAAACCTAAAAAAAATATAATTAATACAATAAATATACTTAAATTATTAGATAATAAATTAAATAAAATAATAAAAAGAAAAACATCATATAGAATACATAAAATTACTAAAAATATTTTAAAAAAAAATCCTAATACAAAAATTACAAGTTATTTATTAAGAAAGTATGGTTTTAATACAAAATTAATACAAAGATATATAAAATATATATCAAAATATATATCAAAATATATATCAAAAAATATAAAATATAAAAAATTAAATAATGAAATTATTATTAAATAAATAATATAAATTTAATAGATATAATGAATATAAATATATATTATAATTATTCATTAAACTATTAAATAATATATTAATTATTTTTTTAATTATAATAATAAATATAACTAGCTAAATCTAATACTTTATCAGAATATCCAGTTTCATTATCATATCATGATATTACTTTAATAAATTTATTATTTAATAACATAGTTGCTTTAGAATCAAATATAGAAGTTTTTTTTTCTCCATTAAAGTCAGTAGAAACAACATCTTCGTTAGTAAAACCTAAAATACCTCTTAAATAACTTTTACTAGCTTCCTTTATAGAAGAACATAATTGATCATATGTTGTAGAATACTTTAATTTAGCAGTTAAATCTACTACAGATACATTAGAAGCAGGAACTCTAAAAGCCATTCCAGTAATTTTGCCATTTAATTCAGGTATTATTAATCCTAATGCATTAGCCGCGCCAGTAGAAGATGGTATTATGTTTTGAAATACACTTCTTCCTCCTCTTCAATCTTTTAAGGACGGAGAATCAACTACTTTTTGAGTGGAAGTAGCAGCATGTATTGTTGTCATAAAAGCTTCTTTAATTTTAAAATTATCATTTATAACTTTTACAATAGGAGCTAAACAATTAGTAGTACAAGAAGCATTAGATACAATATTTTGACCATCATAACTATGATGATTAACACCCATAACAAACATAGGAGTATTATCTTTAGATGGACCTGTCATAATTACATATTTAGCACCAGCTAATATATGATTATAAGATAATTCTTTAGTTAAAAACATTCCAGTTGATTCTATAACAACATCAACATCATATTTATTCCACGGAATATCTTTTGGGTCTCTACATGAAGTTACAAAAATCTCATTATCATTAATTAATAATTTATTTTGATCTTTTATAACATCTATTTTACTATTAAATTTTCCATGAACAGAATCGAATTTAAGCATATAAGCCATATAATCAACGCTTATTAAATCATTTATTAACACGATTTTAATATTTTTACGATTTTGAGCATTACGAAAAACCAATCTTCCTATTCTACCAAAACCATTAATGCCTATTTTAATAGTCATAAAATCACCAAAATAATATTTTATTATAAATTTATTATATAATGATTATTTTTAAATTTAAATAACTATTTAAATAAATAACTAAATTATTTATATAAATTTAAAAAATATAATAATATTATATACTTAATTATTTAAAAATATAATTTAAAATATTTTAATATATATTTTAAAATTTTTATTTATACTTAACTTATTAAAAATTTTATATTTTAATAATTTTATAAAATATATAAATATTATATTAAATTAATTCATATAATATTATATGAATTATTTCGATTTATATAATTTTATAAAAATATAATAATTTATATTAATACATTCTATATAAATAAATAATAAAATTATAATTAATTTAATTAAAAATAAATTTAAATATGATTTAAACAAAATAAATATAAAATATTTTATATATATAATATAAAAATAAAAATAAAAATAATTTTTAATATAATTTATTTAATCATAAAAGATTTTAAAATTTATATTAATAATTTTAAAAAATATAATTTTATATATTAATAAATAATATAAAATACTAAAAAATAAAAATTTTAAAATAATAATTTGTATTTAATAAAAATAAATATTTATTATAAAGTTAATTAATTATCAATAGGTGGTTTTAAATCATTTAAAAATGGATTATTAGCTTGTAAAAATGCTATTTTGTCACATTTTTCATTATAAATATTTCCATTATGACTTTTAACATAAAAAATTTTTATATTACTCTTAAAATAAACAATTAAATAATTAATTTCAATTCATAAATCTAAATTTTTAATAAATCTATTTTTTGAATTTTTTCAATTATTGTTTTTTCATTTAAATAATCACTCATTTATACCTTTATATAAATAAATACTATCTGTATATATATAAATATATAATAAATTAATATTTTTATATAAAAAAAATCTCATTGGTAATATAAAAGCCATTAATTCCATCCTATTATTAGTAGTATAATAATAACCAGCTTTAAATATAAATTCTTTATTATTAATTATAACTAATGACGCGCATCCACCAGGACCAGGATTTCTAATACAAGAACCATCTGTGTAAATAATAACATTTAACATATAAAATAATAAAAATTAATATTATATTATAACAAAAAAATGAATAGACAAATAGTTTTAGATATAGAAACTACAGGTTTTAATAAAACAGATAAACATTATATAAATCATAAAATAATAGAAATAGGAGCAATAGAAATAAAACACAGAAAAATAACAAATAATATTTTTCATACATATTTAAATCCTGACAGAAAAATAGATAATGAGGCTTATAAAATACATAAAATAAAAAATTCATTTCTAATCAAAAAACCTAAATTTATAAATATAGTAAATAAATTTATTAATTTTATAAAAAATTCAAATTTAATAATACATAACTCAAAATTTGATATAAAATTTATAGAATATGAATTAAAATTAATAAATATAAATCTAAAAATAAAAAATATATGTAATATAATTGACACATTATGTTTAGCAAGAAAAAAATTTCCAGGAAAAAAAAATGATTTAAGTTCTTTATGCAAAAGATATAAAATAGATATAAGTGATAGAAAAACACATGGCGCTTTAATAGATGCAAAATTATTATCTAATGTATATTTAAATATTACTAGAAAACAAATTAAAATTAATAATTTTTTTAAAAAAAAATTACATAATACAAAAATTAAAATAATCAATAATAAAATTACAAAATATAAAATTAATAATTTAGAACTTAAAAATCATATAAAATATTTAAAATATATAAAAAAAAAATATAAAAAATGTATATGAAATTCTTAAAAAAAAATAAGGCTAAATAAATGACATTATTATCAATATCAAAAATATTAAAAATAAAAAATATAAAAAAATATAAAAATAAAATAATTACTATAAATGGATGAATAAAAACATTAAGAAATTCTAAAATAGGAATATCATTTATTGATATAAATGATGGATCAAGTATAAATAATATACAAATAATAGTTAAAAAAGATTTAAATAATTATAATAAAATTAAAAAATTAACTAGCGGTTGTGCTATTAAAATAATGGGCATAATTATAAAAAATAAAAAAACTAATAATTATGAAATAAATGTAAATTATATAAAAATATTAGGAAAAATAAATAATCCTAAAAAATACCCATTAAGTCCTAAATATCATTCATTAGAATATCTTAGAAAAATATCACATCTTAGATCAAAAACAAAATTATTTGGAGCTATTTCAAGAATTAGAAATACATTTATATTTAATTTGCATAAGTATTTACAAAGTAAAAATTTTTTATTAATTAATACTCCAATTATAACATCATTAGATACTGAAGGACATAGTAAAATGTTTAATATAAAATATAAAAATAATAATTTTTTTAATAAAAAATCATATTTAAGTGTATCAGGACAATTAAATTTAGAATCATATGCATGTTCTTTATCAAAAGTATATAATATAGGACCTATATTTAGAGCAGAAAATTCAAATACTAAAAAACATTTATCTGAATTTTGAATGTTAGAAACAGAAATTGCATTTTATAAATTAAATAAAATAATTAGTTTATCTAAAAATATATTATCATATTGTATAAAACAAACACTAAAACATAATAAACAAGATATATATTTTTTACTAAATTTTAATAAATCAAATAATATTAATCATATAACAAATATTATAGAAAAAAAATTTATAGAAATTGATTATTATAAAATCATTAATATATTAAAAAAACAAAAAATATTTAAAAATGATAATATTAGATGAGGTATTAGTATATCAACAATATATGAAAAATTTTTAACAGAAAAATACTTTAAAAATGCTTTAATAATTAAAAATTATCCTAAAAAAATAAAACCATTTTATATGAAAACTAATAAAGATAATAAAACAGTATCATGTATAGATATATTATTACCTAATATAGGAGAAATTATAGGAGGTTCAGTGAGAGAAAATGATATAAATAAATTAGATAAAAATATTAAAAAAAATAAATTAAATAAAAAACAATATAATTGATATAGAGATCTAAGAAAATATGGTAATACACCACATAGTGGATTTGGATTAGGTATAGAAAGAATTATTATGTATATAACAAAAATGCAAAATATTAGAGATGTTATACCATTTCCTAAATATCCTAATTATTCAAATTTTTAATTATAATAAATATTGTTTATATGTAATTAAATTAATATAATAAATATAAATAGTTAAATTATTAAATAAAAGGCAAAAAATGAAATCAATAATAAAAAAATTTGTTTATTTAATTACAATTTTATTTTTAACACAATCCGCTTATTCAATGAGATTAAATATAAATAAAAATTCTATAATTGATATATATAGTAATATAAAAATTTTAAACTTAATAAATATTAATAAAAAACATATTACCAAAGAAAATAATATTATGACTTTTGGTATTAAAAAAAAATTATTTCGAAAAAATATTAATATATTCTCTAAATTAGAAGGAAATTTAATAAAAAATAATATATTAAATAAAAAAAATAAAAATATTAATTTAAATATAAACTTATCTTATATAGGAATTAAATTTAAAAAATTAGGATCCATAAGTTATGGTAAAAATTATAATATATTAAATAAAACATTAAAAGTTAGTAATATATTTCCATATAATAATAGTGAATTTATAAAAAATAATATATATAATAACTCAAATAACACTTTAACATATAAGAAAAAATTTAAATTTAATAATAAATTTATTAAATCTATAAATATAGAAACACAATATCAAGGAAATAATAATACAAATTATTTAAATAAAAATTTAATAAATAATATAAAAAAAAGTTGAGGAATACAATATAATTATAATACAAATTATGGAATAAATATATCAACATCATATTTAAATAGAATAATTAATAACATATATAATAAAAATAATAATAACTTAATTTTTTATAATATAAATAATGAATCTAAAATATGATCTACATCAATAAAATATAATGTAAATAATTTATATATATCTACATCATATTCTAAAGGTATAAACTTTACACCTATATTATCAATAATTAAATCATCATTTTATGACGAAAAAATTAAACAATTATTTTTAACAAAAAATAGTGAAAATATATCTGTAATTATTAAATATAAATTTAAAAATATAAAAACAATATTAGGTTATATTCAAACTATAGCAGATAATATCGAAAAAGTAAAAATAACTAATAATATTTATACTCCTAATTCAATTGATTTAGAAAAATATTTTAATTTAAGTTTAATATATAAGTTTAATAAATCTTTAAATACATATATAGATTATAAAATAAATCAAATTAATAAAAATAATTTAATAAAAATAAATAATAATAATATAATAACATTAGGATTAATATATAAATTTTAATATATTAAAATATAATATAAATATAATAAAAATTTAATATTATTAATAAATAATATTTAAAAGCATCCGAGAGGATTTGAACCCCCGACCATTCGGTTCGTAGCCGAACGCTCTATCCACTGAGCTACGGATGCGTATAAAATATAGTGAGAGAGGGATTTGAACCCTCGATGCTTTAAATAAACATACTCCTTTAGCAGAGGAGCGCCTTAAACCACTCAGCCATCTCACTATAAAATAATTTTAATTATAAAATATATATTATAATAATTATTATAATATATATTTAAATAAAGTTTAAATATAATTTATATATCTTTAATAATATTTTTATTTTTAGAATTAATTTTAATATAAATTTCTTTTCTATGAACTGAAATATTTTTAGGAGCATCTATTCCTATACGAACTTGATTACCTTTAATTCCTAAAACTACAACCGTAATATTATCTGATATTATAAGTGTTTCACCTATTTTACGAGTAAGAATGAGCATAAAAAATCCATATTTATAATTTTTTTTTTATATAATTTAAAATATAATTATAAATTAAATATTTGTTTTTAATATTATCATTAATATAAAAAACATTAATATTAAAATTTTTATTTTTAATATTTAAATACTCTTTAAATATTATATTTTTATTTAATAAATATAATTTAATACTATAAAATAATTTTTTAAATATATTTATAATATTACATCTAATTAAATAAATAAAATAAAATTTTTTATTTATTAATGTACATATTATTAATATTGATAAATTATATTTTAAATATAAACTTTTTAATAATATAAATAAGACATTATTATCTAAAAAATCAAAATTCAAATTTTTTTTTAATAAAATATTATAATTTTTATAAACTAAAATATCTCTATTATCAAAAATATTTATAATATTTTTGATAAATACATTTTTTATATTTTTATTTATCAAATTAATATTCTTATTTTTATTAATAAATATTTTAACATATTTATATAAATTATAAATATTTGTATTAAAAATATTACAAATTTTATATAATACATTCTTATTATTATTTATATAAAATAATGCATTAAAAAAAGTAACAGCTTTAATTCTTTTAATACCTGAAGATATATTATAATTTTTAATAATTAAAAAAATACCAATATCTTTAGTGTTATTAATATGCGTACCACTACAATATTCTTTAGAAATATTTTTAAAAATTATTAATCTAATAATATCTTTACCAAAAAAATCATGTTTATATTTAAATAATAACTTATTTTTTATAAATTTTTCTTTTACATTAATACCATTTCAAATATAATTATTAATTATATTTTCAATTTTCAATAATATGTAATTATTAATAAGTTTTTTATAAGAATAATCTAAAGTAAAATAATTTTTATTAATATTAGAACCATTAAACACAATTTTATTACCTAAAATATTTTTTAAAACTGAACACAAAATATGTAAACAAGAATGATTTCTAGATATAGAATTTCTATGTTCTATATCATAATAACATTTTATTTCATCATTAATTCTTAAAAAACCATATTTTATACAACCAAAATGAATAATATAATTACCTATTTTTCTGGTTTTATATATAATAAATTTCGAACTTTTATCTAATTTAATCAAAAAACCTGTATCACCGGACTGACCAGAAGATTTAGGATATAAAACAGTATAATTTAAAACAATACTACATTGTAATCCCAATATAGTTTCTTTTATCAAATTATTTTTATTAAAAATAAATAAAATTTTTGATAATACATTTTTTTTTTTAAAACCAACAAACTTAGTTATTTTTAAAGTATTTAAAATATTTAAATTAATATAATACTTATTATTAATAATATCTTTATTATAAAATTTACATATATTTTTTCTTGAATTTAATATTAAATTAAATTTATCTAAATTAATAGATATTTTATAATATTTACATATATCAACTAATATATCTATAGGTAGTCCATGTGTATCATATAATAAAAAAATTATTTTACTACTTAAATAAAATTTTTTTTTTTCATATAATTTATTAATATAATTATCTAATAATTTTAATGAATAATCTATTGTTTTAAAAAATTTATTTTCTTCATTTAAAACAATATTATTTATTAAGTTTATACAATTACTATCTAAACTATTAAATTCATTTATATTATTTAATATATTATTAATAATTTTATATAAAATAATATTATTGATACTTAAGAATTTAATATGTATTAATGTTCTTCTAATTATTTTCCTTAATATATATCCTCTATGAGTATTAGAAGGATATATACCATCTATAATTAAATATATAATTGATCTAATATGATCTGAAATAACATTAAAATGATTTATATTATTATTATTTATATTTATGCACAACGTATTTGAAATTATATATTTTATATTTAAAAAAATATCAATATCAAAATTAGATTTAACATTTTGTAACACAGAAACAATTCTTTCAAAACCCATTCCTGTATCTATACATTTATTTGATAAAACATTTAAATTATAATTCTTATCTAAATTAAATTCTAAAAAAACTAAATTTCATATTTCTAAAAACTTATTTTTATTTCTTATAAAAGAATAATTTTTGTTTTCTTGATTATATAAATTATAAAATATTTCAGTACTATAACCACATAATCCTATATCACCCATTCTTCAAAAATTTGAAGAATTTATTGTTGAATCTCCAACTAAAAAAATACTATTTTTATTTAATTTAATTGTATTTAGTCAAATATTATATGATTCAGTATCATTTTTATGAACAGTTACTATAATATTATTTTTATCTAAATTAAACAAATTTCTTTTTATTAATAAATTTCATGCATATATAATAGCTTCCTTTTTAAAATATAATCCAAAACTAAAATTACCCATCATTTCAAAAAAAGTATTATGCCTAAAAGTATATCCTATATTTTTAAAATCATTATGTTTACCACTAACTCTTAAACAACGTTGAATACTTGTAAAATTTTTATTTAATTTTTTTTTAATACCTAAAAAATATTCTCTAAATTGATTCATACCAGCATTTGTAAATAATAAACTATTATCATCAGAAACTAAACTACTACTATTAATTATAGTATGATTATTATCTTTAAAATAATTTAAGAAAATATTACGTATATCATCAGAACTAATAGTCATATATTAAAACCATAAAATCAAATTTAATAAATAGATATATTAAATTATAAATAAAAACGATAAAAAACAAAATAATATATTAAATAAAATTATAATATAACATTATAAATATATTAAATATATTTTAAAATAATATAAATAATAATAAATAATAAAATAAAATGCAAAAAAAAAAATCAATTATAGAAGCTATAAAACAAATAGAACAACAATTCGGTAAAGAATCAATAATGCAATTAGGAAAAAATAAACTAATTAATATAGATACTATATCCACAGGATCGTTATCATTAGATATAGCATTAGGAATAGGAGGTTTACCAATGGGAAGAATTATAGAGATATATGGTCCAGAATCATCAGGTAAAACAACATTAACATTAAAAATTATAGCTGAAGCACAAAAAAAAAATAAAATATGTCTATTTATAGATGCAGAACATTCATTAGATCCTATATATGCTAAAAAATTAGGAGTAAATATAAAAGAATTATTATTTTCACAACCAAATAATGGAGAACAAGCGTTAGAAATGTGTAATTTATTAGCAAAAAAACAAAATATAGATGTAATAATTGTAGATTCAGTAGCAGCTTTAACTCCTAAAGCAGAAATAGATGGAGAAATAGGAGATTCTCATATTGGTTTAACGGCTAGAATGATGAGTCAGGCAATGAGAAAATTAGCAAGAAATATTAATAAATCAAATATATTATTAATATTTATAAATCAAATAAGAATGAAAATAGGAATTATATTTGGTAATCCTGAAGTAACTACAGGAGGTAACGCTCTTAAATTTTATTCTACTATAAGATTAGAAATTAGAAAAACAGGTAATATTAAAAAAAATAATTCAATAATAGGGAATGAAACCAAAGTAAGAGTAGTAAAAAATAAATTATCATCACCATTTAAATATGCAGAATTTCAAATAATATATAATAAAGGTATTAATAAATATTTAGAAATATTAAATTTAGGAGTATTAAATAATATAATAATTAAAAACGGTAATTGATATAATTATGATAAATATAAATTAGGTCAAGGAAAATATAAATCTACTAAATTTCTTAAAAAAAATAAAAATATTTCAAAAATTATAAAAAATAAAATAAAACAAATATATTTTAAATAAATTAAATATTTAATAAACTTAATATTTCTTTTTTAATAAAATCAATATTATTATTAGCATTTATTAATAAATATTTATTTTTAAAATTATTAATACCAAAATAATTTTTATAAAAATTTTTTAAATTTAAAATTAATTTTTTATAAATTAAAATTCTTTTTTTAATAATATTCAAATCTAAATCATCAATTCTAGAAATTAACTTTTCACCAGTATAATCATCTAAACCCTCCACTATAGGAGGGTTATACTTAATGTTATAAACTCTACCAGAATTTAAATGTATTTTTCTATTTAATAATCTATCTATAATAATATTGCTAGGTAAATATAATTCAATTACAAAATCTATATTTATAAAATTTAAATACTTAGCTTGTATAATATTTCTAGGATAACCATCAAACAAATAACCATTAATATTAAAATCATTAAATATATAATTTTTAATAATTTTATTAGCTAATTTATTATTAATTAAATAACCTTTATTAATAAATTTATTAATTGAATTATTATAAAGAAATGTCTTTCTTAAAATATTACCAAAAGATATTAATTTTAAATCAAATTCTTTAATTATATATTCAGATTGAGTTCCTTTCCCAGATCCAGGAGGTCCTAATAAAATAATATTCATTTAAATTATTTTTTATAAATAAAATTACAAAATAAATCGTTTATAATATTTATAAAATCTACAGAATTATCTAAAGAATTGCTTTCTATTAAATAAGCTTGATAATACATAAATTTAATCCATTTCTTAAATAAATTATCATCTTTAATACTTTTAATGTATTTTATTAAAATATGATTAATATTTATATCAAAATAATATTTAATTTTTGGCATATCTTTACCTGTAGATTTTAATAATTTAAACATTTGAGTGCTAATATCATTAGAATCAGTAACTAATACTACAGGAAATTTCTCTATACGATTAGTTATCCTTGCATCTTTTATATAATCACATAAAATATTTTTAATCTTTTCTATAAATATTTTATCATCATTATTTAATACTAATATATCAGATTTACTATCATTAGATGATAATATATTATCTAAATTATTAATATTATTTCTATTTATAGAACAAAAATTAATTCCTTTAAAATCAGTTAAATAATTCATCATTCATTCATCAATTTTATCTATCATAAATAAAACTTCAATATCTTTTTTAATATATAACTCTAAATGAGGGCTATTTTTAGATGAATTATAATTTTCAGATGTAATATAAAATATTTTATCTTGACCTATTTTCATTCTATTTATATATTCTTGTAAAGAAACAAAAATATCTTCGTTAAATTTAGATGAATTAAATCTTAATAAACAAGATAATTTAATTTTATCTATGTTATTATCAGCTAATCCTTCCTTAAGAATTACACCAAATTGTTTTCAAAATATATTATATTTTTTATTATTTAATGATAATTCTTCTAATATTTTAAATATTCTATTAGTTAAACTAAGTCTTATTTTTTTTAAAATAATATTATCTTGTAAAATTTCTCTAGAAATATTTAATGGTAAATCATTAGTATCTATTATACCTTGAATAAAACGAAAACAATATGGCACTAAATCTTTAATATCATCCATAATAAAAACTTTATTAACATATAATTTTAAACAATTTTTATATTCATCTCTATTTCAAATATTTCATGGAGAAGTATCAGGTATATATAATAAACTAATATAATTTTGAGAACCTTCAACTTTATTATGAGACCATATTAGTGGATTGCCTAAATTATTAGTTAAATTATAATAAAAATTTTTATAATCTTTTTTATTAATATCATTTTTACTTTTTAATCAAATAGCATTATATAAATTTATTCTTTTTCATATATATTTCTTTTTATCCTTATCAAATATTTTATATTCAATAGGAAAATCAATATAATTAGAATATTTATTAATTATAGATAATAAATTATCTATATTTAAAAATTCCTTACAAGAATCTTTAATATATAATATTATATCAGTACCATAATTATCTTTATTTAATTTATTTATATAAAATTTACCATTACCATTTGAAGTTCATAAAATTGAATTATTACTATTTTTTTCAAATATAGATCTAGTATGTACTTTAACTTTATTTGAAACCATAAAAGAAGAATAAAAACCTACACCAAACTTACCTATTAAATTATTCTTTCCAATAATTTTATCATTCATATTATTTAAAAATTCTTTAGTTCCTGATTTAGCTATAGTTCCTAAATTTTTTATTACCTCATCATAAGTCATTCCTATTCCATTATCTCTAATAATTAATTTATTGTTTTTAACAAAAAATCTTATATTAAATTTATAATCTATTTTAATATTTTCATTATTTTTATTATTAGAAATTAAATTAAATCTTAATTTATCTATAGCATCAGAAGCATTAGAAATTAATTCTCTTAAAAAAATCTCTTTATTTGAATATAAAGAATTAATTACTAAATTTAATAATTGATTAATTTCTGATTTAAATATAAATTTTTTTTTTAAACCCATAATATTTATTACCTATATAAAATTTTAATTTAATTAATAAATAATATATAAAATATAATATATCTATTATATTTTATATATTTATAAATTAAATATTTTTATTTCTATTATAGAATATACATTTAAAAATTAAATATTCAAAAAAAATTTTCTTATCATAAAAATTAATTAAATTATTTCTATTTAAAAAAAATATTTTATAATAAAAATTTATATCATTTATAGTAACTAAATCACATAATTTAATTATATCATTTTTAAAATTTTCATCAATAAAATCTATATAATTATAATTATAATTAGGTATTACTTTAACTAAAAGTAATTTATATAATTTATCTAAAATATTAGATATAATATATTCATAATTAATATTTTTAACTAAAAATATATTTAAATAAAAAAAAATTTTTTTATAATTCAATAAAAATAAATATTTTAAAAATAAAAAAACATATTTATCTTCAATTCTATTTAAAAAAAAATTAGTATCTTTTAATGTTATTTTGTTATCAAATAAAGATATTTGATCTAATAACATTAAAGCATCTCTTAAACTACCATTAGAATATATAGAAATTAATTTTATAGCTTTAACATCATATTTAAATGATTCTTTATTAGATATGTAAATTAATCTATTAAAAATTTCATTTACATCTAAAGGTTTAAGATTAAAAGATATGCATCTAGATAAAATAGTATCAGGAATTTTATTAAATTCAGTAGTAGCTAAAATAAATTTAACATATTTAGGAGGTTCTTCAAAAATTTTTAATAAAGCATTAAAACTATAACGAGATAACATATGAACTTCATCTATAATATATATTTTATATTTCATAGATATAGGCAAATAATATATATTATCTAAAATATCTTTTATATCTTCTATTTTAGATTTAGAAGCAGCATCAATTTCAATAACATCAGAAGATTTACCTTTATCAATAGATAAACAACTTAAACAATTTAAACAAGCATTTTTATCTATATTATTAATACAATTTAAACTTTTGGATAACAATTTAGATAAACTTGTTTTTCCTACTCCTTTAGGGCCATAAAATAAATATGTATTATAAATCTTATTATTTTTTAAACTATTTAAAATATTTTTAATTATTTTATTATTACCAACAAAATCTTTAAATGATTTAGGTCTTCATTTTATAGATAAAATTTTATAAACACTCATACAAATATAATAAATTTAAAATACCATTAATATTATAAATATTATATAACTAATATTTTAAATATAAATTTATTATAATTAAGAAATTAAAAATTAAATTAATAATCATTAAAATCAAATTTTAATAAAAATTCATTTAAATCTCTTTTATTATCTGGTAAAAAAAATAATATTTTAATAATTTTATTATAAAAATTATTTAACATTTTACTAAATATTTTATAAGATTCTATTTTATATTCTTGAATTGGATCTTTTTGAGCATATGCTCTTAAATGAATATAATCTTTTAAATTACTTATATAATATAAATATTCTTTTCAATATAAATCTAATGTTCTTAAAACTATATTTTTTTCTAAATAAATAAATAATTTAACACCTAATTTACTTTTTTTATAATTATATAATTTTATTAAATCATTAATAATTAAATTTTTAAAATTATTAAAATCTTGTTGTTTAAAATAAAATATTTTTAATCTATAATGAAAATTATCATATATAATCTTTTTAATATTTTTATAACTAAATAAAAAATTTTTTTGATTAAATTTTTTAAATAATTTTTTAACTATATTTTTAATTATTTTTTCTATTTTCTTGCTCAAATTTTTAGAAAATAAAATTTTATTTCTATTTAAATAAATAATTTTTCTTTGATTATTTATAATATTATCATATTCTAATAAATTACTTCTAATCTCAAAATTTCTATTTTCAATTTTTCTTTGAGCATTTTCAATTGATTTATTAATTAAAATATGTTTAATCGGGTCGCTTTTATTTGAATTAATATTTTTAATAAAATTAATAATATTAAAAGGTATAAAAATACTTATTAAAGAATCATCTAATGATATATAAAATCTAGATGATCCAGGATCACCTTGTCTTCCTGATCTTCCTATTAGTTGATTATCTATTCTTCTAGATTCATGTCTCTCAGAACCAATTACATGTAAACCACCTAATTTTTTAATCAATAAATTATCATTTATTCATTTATTTTTTAATAAATTTATATCCTTTTCATTATTTAATGAATTAATTTTATCTAAATAATTTCCTCCTAAAACAATATCAGTTCCTCTACCAGCCATATTAGTAGATATAGTAACAGAACCAAATTTACCAGCTTTAGAAATTATTTTAGCTTCAAATTTATGATATTTAGCATTTAATATTTTATGTTCAATTCCTATACTTTTTAATTTATTAGAAATAAATTCAGATTTTTCAATTGATATTGTACCTACAAGTATAGGTTGACCTTTACTGTTTCTTTTTTTTATATCTTCTATAATTGAATTAATTTTATTATCTTCATCTAAATATACTAAATCAAATAAATCTTTTCTTATAATAGGTTTATTTGTAGGTATTAAAAAAGTATTTAATTGATAAATAGAATCAAATTCAATAGATTCATTTATAGCAGTACCAGACATTCCAGATAATCTTTGATATAATCTAAAATAATTTTGAAAAGTTATAGAAGATAAAATTTCACTTTCGCATTTTATAGAAACATTTTCTTTAGCTTCAATAGCTTGATGTAATCCATTTGATCATCTTCTATCATAAACCATTCTTCCAGTAAATTCATCTATTATAATAATTTTATTATTTTTAATCACATAATCAACATTTTTTTTAAATAAATAATGAGCTTTTAATAACAAAATAACACAATTAAAAATATTAATATTATTAAAATTATAATAAAAATTTTTATTTTTAATAATATTAAACTTTAATAATAAATATTCAATTTTATCAATACCATTTTCAGTTAATAAAATATTTTTTGATTTATAATCTATTGTAAAATCACCATTATTTAATTCATTTTCATTATTTAAATTTAAATATGAAACTATTTTATTAATTTTAAAATATATATTATTATCTATAATTCCATTATCAGAAATTATTAACGGAGTTCTCGACTCATCTATTAATATAGAATCTACTTCGTCTAAAAGAGCAAAATATAAATATTGCCTTTGAACTATATCTTCTTTATTTAAACATATTTTATCTCTTAAATAATCAAAACCATATTCACTATTAGTAGAATAAGTGATGTCACATAGATAAGATTTTTTTTTATCTATTAAAGACATACAAGATAAATTTAATCCTACACTTAAACCTAAAAAATTAAATAATTTTCTATTATTTGTAAAATCTCTTTTTGCTAAATATTCATTAACAGTAACCATATGAACACCTTTACCATATAATGAATTTAAATAAGCAGGTAAAGTAGAAGTAATTGTCTTACCTTCACCTGTTTTCATATCAGCTATATTACCATCATTTAAAATTATCGCACCTAATAATTGAACATCAAATAATTTTATATTAAAAACTCTTTTAATAGCTTCTTTAATGTTAGCAAAAATATAAGGCAAAATATCATTAATATTTTTATTTGATAATAAATAATCTTTATATTTAAAAGTATTATTTTTTAATTCAATATTACTTAAATTTATAAATTTTTTTTCTAAACTATTAATTTTATTTATTATATCTTTAATAAAATTAAATTTTTTATTAATCTTTCTATTATAAATATATGAAAAAAATTTAGTTAACATATTAACACAAAATTCTATTTTTTTTAAAACACAAAATATATTATTATATAAAAACCATTAAATAATTATAATATAATTTATAATAAAAAACACTAAAATGATAAAAAAAAAACCTGAATCAATAATTAAAATATTAAATAATAAAAATTTTATATTTAATATAAATAAAATAATTATAAAATATAATAAAATAAAACAATTAAATAAATTAATAAAAAAAAATATACCTAAATATCTAAAAAAAAAAATTAATATTTTAAATATTACTAATAATAGTATTTTAATAGAAACATGTAATATAAATAATAAAATATATTTAAAACAAAACAAAAATAAAATAATATCTATATTAAATATTAATAATATAAAATATTTTTTTATAATAATTAATCCAAATTTAAATATTAAAATTTAACTATTATATTAAATAATTTTTTCAGACAGTCTAAGTATTGCGCTTCTTACTCTATTATTTTTTATAATATCTTTATGAGAGGGTTTAAATTTACCTAAATTTAACATTTTAATAGGATAAAATTTTTTTATTTGATTATAAGTTAAAGGTATTCCATCTAATATAGAATTATTACTTTTGCTTTTATAATTAATAAAATTTTTAACTATCCTATCCTCTAAAGAATTAAAACTAATTACTAATAATTTACCTCCTTTACATAAAACATTATAAGCAGCAATTAAACCTTTTTTTAAATTACTTAATTCTTTATTAATAAATATACGTATTGCTTGAAATGTTCTAGTACATTTATTCTTATAATATTTTTTACAATATATAACTCTATTAAGTACTTTACATAAATCTAAAGTATTAATAAATTTATTTTTTTTTCTTAAAAAAACTATTTCAGAGGCTATTTTTTTGGCATATAGTTCTTCACCAAAATTTTTTATAACATTATAAATCTCAATTTTATTAGAATTATTTAATCAATAACTGGCTGTAATACCAATATTTTGATTCATTCTCATATCTAAAGGCCCGTTTTTACTAAAAGAAAAACCACGCAATGGATTATCTAATTGATAAGATGATATACCTAAATCAAATATTATACCATCAATTTTATTAAATAAAGATAATTTATTTATATAATACTCTAAATTAATAAAATTATCATTTATTATCATAAAACGTTTATCATATATAATATTTTTAGATAATAATACAGAATCTGGGTCTATATCAAAAGCTATTAATTTACCCTTACTGCTTAAACTTTTTAATATATTTATAGAATGACCACCACAACCAAATGTACAATCTATATATATACCATTTGGATTTATGTTAATAAATTTAACTATTTTATTTATAAATGCAGAATTATGTTTGAACATTAAATTAAAATAATATTTAATAATTATTAATAATAATATAAAATATATATATATATATATATATATATAATATTTTAAACTAATATTTAATATAAAAATGAAAAAAAAAATAATAATCTGTAATTGAAAATTAAATGGTGATAAAAAATTTATTAAAAATTTTATAAATAAACTAAATAAATATAGTAAATTATATAATAATTATATAATATCTATATCACCACCAATTATATACATGGATTACACAAGAAAATTAATTAAAAATAAAAATATATATCTAACATCACAAAATGTAGATATTAATATACAAGGTTCATTTACTGGAGATATATCAGCAAAAATGTTAAAAGATATATACACTAAATATATTATTATTGGACATTCAGAAAGAAAAATATATCATAAAGAAAATAATAAAATTTTATTAAAAAAAATAATAATAACTAAAAAATTAAATATGATACCAATAATATGTATAGGAGAAAATTTAAATGAATATAAATTAAAAATTAGTAAAAAAATATGTAAAAATCAATTAAAATACTTAATAAGAAAGAAAGGGATAAATATAATAAAAAACAGCATAATAGCATATGAACCTATATGGTCTATTGGAACAGGTAAAAACGCTAATATTAAACACATATCTAAAATAAATAAATCTATAAAAAAATATTTAATTAATAAAGATATAAATATAAAAAATAAATTTAAAATTATATATGGAGGTTCTATAAATAAAATAAATGCAAATAAAATTATTAACAACAAAAATATAGATGGACTATTAATAGGTAAATCATCATTAAATTTAAAAGAATTTATAAATATTATAAAAAATATAAATAATAATTAATATATTATTAAATATACTAAATATAAAATAATATAAATAATATTAAAATATATATATATATATATATATATATATAAATATATAATTATTTAAATTTAAAATTTATATTTAATATATTTAATTAAAATAAATTTAGAAATTTAAATTAATATTTTTAAAACGTTTTCTTAAATTATCTATTCTACCCTTAGAATTAGAAATTTTTTGCTTTCCCGTATAAAAAGAATGACATTTATAACAAACATCAATAGAAAATTTATTTTTTAAAGTAGAAACAATATTTGTTTTATTACCACAAGAGCATTTAATACATAATTTATATATTTTAGGATGTATATTTTTTTTCATATAATATTTTAAAATTTTTATAATTCATTATTTTAAAAAATAATATCATGCTAATATTAAAAATAATAGTACCAATTAATAATATTAAAAAATTATTTTATAAAACAAAATATATTAAAAATATAGAAATAGGATCAAGAGTATTAGTACCATTAAAAAAAAGAAAAATTATAGGAATAATTACTAAAATATATAATAAAAAAAAAATTAAAAATATAAAATTTAAAAAAATTATTAAAATAATAGATAAAAAATTTTTATTAAATAAATATATATATAAATTAATTTATTTTACAAGTAAATATTATCATTATTCAATAAAAAAATTAATTTTTAAATTAATACCAAGAAATAAAAAATTAACTATATCAAAATTTATAAAACAACAAAAAAAAACAAAAAAAAAAAACAAAAAATCTAAAATTTTATTATTAACTAAATATAAAAAATCTATAAAAATAAAATTTATTATTAAAATAATAAAAAAATATATTAATAATAATCTACAAATTTTAATATTAACTCCTAATATAAAAATTTTACATAAAATATATAATATATTATATAAAATATATAATAAAATAAATATAATACATTCTAAAATTAATAAAAAAATAATAATAAATATATGAGAACAAACAAAAAAAAATAAAATTTATATAATAATAGGAACAAGATCAGCTGTATTTACTCCATTTAATAATTTAGGTCTTATAATAATTTTTGAAGAACATAATAAATTATATAATGAATATAAAACATGCACATATAATGCAAAAAATTTATCAATTATAAGATCTAAAATAGAAAAAAGCAATATTATTTTAGAATCTAATAATCCCTCAATTAAAACTTTATATTATATAAAAAAAAAAATATATAAAGTTATAAAAATTAAAAAACAAAAAAAATTTAAATTAAAAAATAAAATTAATATATTTAATAAAAAAAATAAAATAAATATAATTAATAAAATAATTAAAAATATAAAAAACAAAAAAAAAATATTAATTATTACTAATAAAATATTTAATAAATATAAAATAAAATGTAATAATTGCAAAATTAATAAAATTAAATGTAAATACTGTAACAATAAATTAAATATTTTAAATAAATATAAAAATAAATGTATTTACTGTAAAAGATTTAATATAACAAAAAAAATATGTTATAAATGTAACAATAGTTTAAAAATTAAAAAAAATAAATTTTATAAATATGTAAAAAAAAATTTTAGTAATATATTTAATAAAAATAATAATATAAAATTTAAAAAATTTATAAAAATATCAAATAATTTAAATAACTATAATAAAAATATTAAAATAATAATAATAAATAATATAGATGAATATTTAATTTCAGAAAATTATAAATCTATAGAAATATTTATACAAAAATATTTTATTTTTTTAGAAAAAAATTATAATATCGAAAAAAAAATAATATTTATCACAAAATATCCTAATCATTATATTTTTAAACAAATTAAACATAAAAATTATCAACAAATTATATTAGATATAATAAAAGAAAGAAAGATAATTAAATATCCTCCATATTCATATGAATGTATTATAAGATTTGAAGAAAATAAAAATTTTTTAAAACTATGAAAAAATATAAAATATATATTTAAAAAATATAAAAATATAATAATAAATAATTTTTCAAAAAATAAAAATCATTATTTTTACAAATATAAATGAAATTTAATAATACATAGCAAATTACAAAAATATTTACATATATTTATAAAAAAAATTATAATAAATATTAAAATTTATAATATTAAATATTTAATAGAAATTAATTAAATTATTTATTAAAAACAAATAACAATTTCTTTAGATAAACAACATATTTTAGACACTTGATTATTTAATCCTTTAGGAAATAAATTAAATAAAAAAAAACTATCATATTTATAATTTTTCTTATTTAAATATTGTAAAAGTAATTTACTATTAGGTAATAAACCATTTTTAAAATAAAAATTTCTATAAAAATATATAATTTTTCAATGAATTTTATCTAATATTAATCCTTGTTTTTTTGCTAATTTAGAAGCTATATTTCTATTTCAACATTTTGTACTCATCTTAAATTTTAAACTATATTTAATAAAATTTATAATATAAATTTACTTAAATCTTCATTAATAACTAAACTATTTAATTTAGATTCTACATATTCGCTATCTATAGTAATAATTTTATTTTTATATTCTGTAGCATTATAAGATACATCTTCCATTAACTTTTCTAATACAGTATGTAATCTCCTAGCTCCTATGTTTTCTGTGTTTTCATTGATTTTTCATGCTATATTAGCTATACATTTAATTCCATCATTAGTAAAATTTATATTCACTCCTTCAACACTTAATAAATTTTTATATTGCGAAGTTATTGAAACATTAGGTTCTGTTAATATCTTTTCAAAATCTTTAGAACTCAAAGAACTTAATTTAACTCTTATAGGAAATCTGCCTTGTAATTCAGGTATTAAATCAGATGGACTACATAATTGAAAAGACCCAGAAGCTATAAATAATATATAATCAGTTTTTACAACTCCATATTTAGTAGAAACAGTACAACCTTCTACTAAAGGCAATAAATCTCTCTGTACACCTTCTCTAGATACTCCAGAATCTGTAATTTGACCTCTTTTACATATTTTATCAATTTCATCTATAAAAACTATTCCTTGTTGTTCAACTAGATCAATAGCTTTTTTTTTTATATCATCTAAATTAATTAATTTAGCAGATTCTTCTTCAATTAATAAATCAATAGCATTTATAATTTTTAATTTACGTATTTTTCTTTTTTGACCACTTAAATTTTGAAATATAGATTGTAACTGACTAGTCATTTCTTCCATACCAGGAGGAGACATTATTTCTATTCCTAACGTAGGTATAGATATATTAATTTCTATTTCTTTATCATTATAATATCCATTACGTAATTTATTTAATAAAAAATTTTTAATAAATGTTTTAGAATGATCATTAATATTTTCATTTATAAATTCGCATTTTATAAATTTACTATCATTAATTAATATATTAATAACTCTATTTTCTGCTAATATTTTAGCTTTTTTAATATTGTTTTTAATAACTTGTGTTTTTATCATTTTAACAGCATAATCAGTTAAATCTCGTATAATAGAATCAACTTCTTTTCCAACATATCCAACTTCTGTAAACTTAGTAGCTTCCACTTTTATAAAAGGTGAATTACTCAACTTAGCTAATCTACGAGCTATTTCAGTTTTACCTACTCCAGTAGAACCAATCATTAAAATATTTTTAGGAGTAATTTCATTTCTTATATCATCATTTAATTGCATTCTTCTTCATCTATTTCTTAAAGCAATAGAAACAGCTCTTTTAGCATCATTTTGACTTATAATAAATTTGTCTAATTCATTTACTATTTCTTTAGGAGTCATTTCATTATACATAAAACACCTTATCATTAAATATTATTTATCTTTTTTACAATATAATTCTTCTATAGTAAATATATGATTAGTATATACACATACATCAGCAGCTATACATAACGATTTTTTTACTATATCAAAAGAATTCAAACGAGTATTTTCTATTAATGCTTTAGCTGCAGAATAAGCATAAAAACCTCCACTACCTATAGATATTAAATCATTTTCAGGTTGAATAACATCTCCATTTCCAGAAATTATTAAAGAATGATTAACATCAACAATAGCTAACAAAGCTTCTAGTCTCCTTAAAATTTTATCAGTTCTTCAATCTTTAGCTAATTCTACAGCAGATTTTATAATATGACCTTGATATATTTCTAATTTTTTTTCAAAATATTCAAATAAAGTAAAAGCATCAGCTGTACTACCAGCAAAACCAGCTATTACTTTATTATTATATAACTTTCTTACTTTTTTAACATTCCCTTTTATAATATTATTACCTAATGTAGCCTGACCGTCTCCGCCCATAACTACATAATTATTTTTTCTCACGCTTAATATTGTAGTCACAATTTACCTTCAAATTAATTTAATAAAACATTAAAATTTAAAAATTATTTTAATTTCATCATTAATAATCTTAATTTATTAATAGCATTTTTTTCTAATTGTCTTATTCTTTCCGCTGAAATATTATAATAATTAGCTAATTTTTTTAAAGTAATTTTTTTTTTATTTAATCACCTTAACTTAATTATATTTTTACTTCTATCGTCTAAACACATAAAAGATAGTTTTAATTTCTTTAAAATATACTTTTTTCAATTTAAATATTCAAAATTTCTTGTAAAATTTGAATATTTATCTCATATTTCAATATTATGAAAATTATTATTATTATAATTTATATCTTCTTTATTAATATTTAAATTAATATCTTTAGAAAACATTCTAGCTTCCATTTCATAAACATCTTTTTTAGAAACAGATAACTTTTTAGAAATATTTTTTATTTCTCTATTATCAAACCATCCTATCTTTTTTTTTATTTTTCTTAAATTAAAAAATAATTTACGTTGTGATTTAGTAGTAGCTATTTTAACTATTCGCCAATTTTTTAAAATAAATTCATATATTTCAGCTTTAATTCAATAAATAGCAAAAGAAATTAATCTAATTTTAAAAGAAGGATTAAATTTATTAACGGCTTTAATTAAACCTATATTACCTTCTTGAATTAAATCAGCTATAGATAAACCATAACCAGAATAATTTTTTGCAATATTTACAACAAAACGTAAATTTAAAATTATTAATGTCTTAGCAAATTTAAAATCTTTTAAATAATAAAATTTACTTAATAAATTATATTCTTTATCAAAAGATAAAATAGGAAAAGAATTTACTATATATATATAAGCATCTAAACTTCCTAAATTAAATATATTAAAATTACTAATTTCAGTAATTGACATACATATTCTCTTAAATAAAATATATCATTAAATATAAATTAAAATTTATAATTATAATATATAAAATATTAAACATTAATATAATTAATAATTTAATTAAATAAATAAATAATATAATATATATATATATATAAATATATAATAAATAATAAATAGTTATTTTTTTTTATATAAATAATTTATCATTAATATATTATAATTAATATTTGAAAAAATTACTATTTAAATAAATAATTTAATATAATTAAAATATATCTATAAATATATAATATATACATGAAAATTATATCTGGAATATATAAAGGTAAAAAAATTTATACAATTAAAAATAAAATACTTAAACCTACTACATCAATAATTAAAAAAATATTATTTGAATGATTAAATCCATTTATAAAAAATAAAATATGTCTAGATTGTTTCGCAGGAACAGGATCGTTAAGTTTAGAATCATTATCAAGAAAAGCTAAACATGTAACTTTAATAGAAAAAAATTATAAAATAACTAAATTAATAAAAAAAAATTTTAAAAATATAAAAACAAAATATTTTAAAATATATAAAAATAATTCAATAAAATGAATTAAAAAAAATAAAAAACAATTTGATATAATATTTATAGACCCACCTTATAATAATAATTATATAAATAATATAATACAAATATTAAAAGAAAAAAAAATAATTAAAAAACAAATATTAGTATGTATAGAAACTTTTAAAAATAATAATAATATATTTATACCTAAAAAATGATTTTTATATAAAAAAAAAATTAAAAATTCTACTAAATTATTAATTTATATTATAAATAATTAATAAATAATTTATTAAAACAAAATAATTAAATTAAATAAAATTAAAAAATAAATTTGTAATTTAATAAAAAAATATTAATTATATTAATATATTTTTTTTATTAAAAAATATTTATATAAATAAATAATATATATATAAAAAATATTAATTAATATTAAATTTTAATAAATATAATAAAAAATTTTAATTAAATTGTAAAATATTTTAAATATATATTTTTGATAAATAAATATTTAAATATAAACAAATGTATTAAGTATTAATTAATAAACTAAATTAATATAAATTTAATACTAAAATATATAATAAATATAATTATAATATATAAAATGCAAAATTTTAAAACAAATATTTACAATAATAAAAATATAAATATACCTCCCTTCTCTGTAGAAGCAGAACAATCAGTATTAGGAGGACTAATGCTAGATAATGAAAAATGAGAAAATATATATGAAATAATTAATTTAGAAGATTTTTTTAATAAATCACACCAAATAATATTTAATGAAATGCAAAAATTATCTGAATCATACAAACCTATAGATTTAATTACATTATCAGAATCTTTAAAAAAAAATAAAAAATTAAATATAATAGGTGGATTTGAATATTTAGCAGAATTATCACAAAATATACCAAGTTTATCCAATATAAATTATTATGCGGAAATAATTAAAGAAAAATCTATATTAAGAGAAATAATTAATATTTCTAATGAAATTATAATGTATGGTTTTAATCCACAAGGAAAAAACAGCAAAGATATCATAGATTTAGCAGAATCAAAAATTTTTAAAATATCTGAAAAAAGATTAATTAAAGATAACAAACCAATAAATATAAAAAATATCATTAAAAATACTAAATATAAAATAAAAAAATTATATAAAAATCCTAAAAAAGAAATCACAGGAATAGATACAGGATATATAGATTTAAACAAAAAAACATTTGGATTTCAAAAATCTGATTTAATAATAATAGCCGCAAGGCCATCAATGGGTAAAACAACTTTTGCAATGAATATATGCGAAAATATAGCTATGTCACAAAATAAACCAATATTAATATTTAGTTTAGAAATGTCATCCGAACAAATATTAATTAGATTAATTGCTTCATTATCTAGAGTAAACCAAAATAAAATTAAAACTGGTAAAATAAACAATAATGAATGAATAAGAATATCAAGTACAATAAAATTATTAGAAAAAAAAAAAAATATATTTATAGATGATTCATGTAATCTTACACCTACTGATATTAGATCAAGAACTAGAAAAATTTATAGAGAAAACAAAGGATTAAGTATAGTAATGATAGATTACTTACAACTAATGAAATCATCAACATATTTAGATAATAGAACTTTAGAAATAGCTGACATATCAAGATCATTAAAACTTTTAGCTAAAGAATTAAAAATTCCTATAATAGCATTATCGCAATTAAATAGATCATCAGAACAAAGATCAGATAAAAGACCTTTAAATTCTGATTTAAGAGAATCAGGTTCTATAGAACAAGATGCAGATTTAATTATATTTATATATAGAGATGAATTATATAATGAAAACTCAGAAATGAAAGGTATAGCAGAAATAATAATAGGAAAACAAAGAAACGGTCCAACAGGAACAATACATTTAATGTTTAATGGAAAAATTTCAAGATTTGATAATTATACTTCTACACAATATAATTACTAAAATATAAAAAATAAAATATATTTTATGATAAAATAAATTTATTTAAAAATAAAATAATATAAAAATATGGCTAGTAAAGGTATTAATAAAGTAATATTGATAGGAAATTTAGGTCAAAATCCAGAAACAAGATATACTTCAAATGGTAATACTATAACTAATTTAAATATTGCTACTTCTGAAATATGAAAAGATAAAAATACAGGAGAAAATAAAGAAAAAATTGAATGACATAGAATAATATTATTTGGAAAATTAGCTGAAATAGCATCAGAATACTTAACAAAAGGATCGCAAATATATATAGAAGGATCATTACAAACTAGAAAATGACAAGACAAAAATGGAAATGAAAGATATATTACAGAAGTTATAGTTAATATGAATGGAACTATGCAGATGCTAGGATCAAAAAATAATAAAAGAAATAATAAAACAAATAAAACACATAATAACAAAAATAATAATAAAATTATAAATAAAAAAAATATTAAAGAACAATCAGAAGATATATCAATAGATTTTGATGATATACCTTTTTAAAATATAAATAATATTTATTTTAATAAAATAATAATAAATTAAAATATAAAAAAATGATAGATATATTTGATAAATTATTTAATAAAATAATTAAAAAAACAAAAACAAAATATGGGTCAATTATAAAAGGCAAAGTAATTGATATAAAAAATAATAATGTGATTATAGATTCAGGATTAAAATCAGAATCATATATTCCAATAGAAGAATTTAAAAATTATAAGGGAAAAATAAAAATAAAAATAAAAGATACAATAAAATTATTTATAGATAATTTTGAATCAGGTAATGGACAAACAATACTCTCAAGAGAAAAAGCAAAAAAATATGAAATATGAAATAATCTAGAAACATCATATACACAATCTAAAATAATTAAAGGAATAATAACTAATAGAGTAAAAGGAGGTTTTACAGTAGATGTTGATGGAGTAAAATCTTTTTTACCAGGTTCTTTAATAGATATAAAACCTGTTAAAGATACTACAGTATTAGAAGGAAAATTACTAGATTTTAAAGTTATAAAATTAGATAAAAAAAATAATAATATTGTATTATCTAGAAAAGCAGCTATTATAAATGATAATAATATAGAAAAAAAAAAATTACTTAAAAAAATATACGAAGGGTCTGTTATTAAAGGAATAGTAAAAAATTTAACAGATTATGGAGCTTTTATAGATTTAGGAAATCTAGATGGATTATTACACATAACAGATATATCTTGAAAAAGAATAAGACATCCTAATGAAATTTTAAAAATAGGAGAAGAAATAAAAATAAAAATAATAAAATTTGATAAAGAAAAAAATAGAGTATCATTAGGATTAAAACAATTAACTAAAGACCCATGGAAAAACATAAAAAATAAATATCCAAAAAATACTAAAATAAAAGGAAAAATTACTAATTTAACAAATTATGGATGTTTTATAGAAATTAAAGAAGGAATTGAAGGATTGGCACATATATCAGAAATAGACTGAATAAATAAAAATATAAATCCGTTCAAAATTTTTAATATAGGACAAAAAATTGAAGCAGTAATATTAAAAATTGATAAAACTAAAAGAAGAATATCATTAGGAATAAAACAATGCAAACCAAATCCATGAATAAATTTCAGTAAAAAATATAATAAAGGAGATATTATAAAAGGAAAAATAAAATCAATAACAGATTTTGGAATATTTATAGGATTTAAAGAAGGAATAGATGGATTAATACATAGTTCAGATATTTCATGAAATATAAATAATGAATTTAATATTAATAATATATATAAAAAAGGAATTACAATTAAAACAAAAATTTTACAAATAGATGTTAATAAAGAAAGAATATCATTAGGTATTAAACAATTAAAAGAAGATCCTTTTAATAAATATTTATTATTTAAAAAAAATAAATTAATAAACTGTAAAGTTATTGAAATCAAAAAAAAATTAATTAAAGTATTAATAGAAGATAGTATAATAGGATTAATAAATATAACTAAAGATAATAAAAATATAATTAAAAATATAAATATAAATAATATTATAAAAACTAAAATTATTAAAATAGATAAAAATAATAGATTAATAAACTTAAAAATTTTTAAAGATAAAACTATAAAAAAACAAATTAAGATTAAAGAAAAAAATTGTTTTAATACAATGATAGAAGCATTTAAAAAAGCAAAATCTAAATAAATCCTTTAAAAATAAAATATATAAAATCTAAATAATTATTAAAATTATCAAAATAATTAATAGAATTTAATATTCTTCTTTTAAAAATATAAGCATATTTAATATTATTAAATATATATATAATATGTTTGATAATATTAAATAAATTATTACAATTATTTTTTTGTATAATCATATAATTATATAGTTTATAAAAAATAAATATAATAAATTTTGATATCTTATTATTTTTAAAAAATAATCTTTGATTAAAATTATCTAATTCATATGAATTAATATAATTATTATTAATAATATAATTTTTAATAGCTACTAAAAATAATGGATTATAATATATACCTCTGCCTATCATAACACCATCAACATTTAATAAATGAGATTCAATATCAAATAAATTTTTAATATTTCCATTAATTATAATATTTAAATAAGGTAAATCTTTTTTTAATTTATAAACAATATCATAATTTAAAACAGGTTTATTTAAATTCATATACGTAGAAAAATTATTTTTTAATATATTCCTAGCATGAATAATAAATTTTTTACATGAAGTATGTAAAGAAATATTACCAATAAAATCTAATAAATAATTGTAGGAAACATTATATAAACCTGTTCTATGTTTTAATGAAATTATTAAATTAGAAATATTACTTGCTTCTTTAATAGAATTTAAACAATCAATAACTATATTACAATGATTCATCAAAAATACACCAAAATTACATTTTTTTGCTCGTCTAGAAGAACAACCTAAATTAAAATTAATTTCACGAAATTTAAATATATTTATTAATTTAATGCATTTATATAAATCTTTATAATTATTTCCAACAAACTGAATAATAGTATTTTTACTATTTAATTGACTCAAAAATATTCTATAATATTTATAATTATATAAAAACGATGAAGTATGCATCATACCGGTATATATATAAATATCATTCATTAATAATCTATAAAAATAATAACTATGTAAATCTAAATATTTAAATAATGGTGCTAAAAAAATATTATTTTTCATTTAAATTATATTAAATATTAAAATTAATATATTTAATTCCATTCATATATTTGATTAAAACTTTTGGAATTTTAATAATTTTATTTTCAATTTGAAAATTTTCTAAAATAGCTATTAATGTTCTACCTACAGCTAAACCTGAACCATTAATAATATGTACAAATTTTTTTTTATTTTCCATGATATCATAATATTTTATATTTATTCTTCTGGATTGAAAATCAGAAGTATTAGAGCAAGATGATACCTCTAAAAATTTTCTACTAACTGGTGATCAAAATTCTATATCATAAGTTTTGCAAGAACTGAAACCCATTGATCCTGTAGATAATAAAACTCTTCTATAAGGTATTTTCATTAATTGTAAAATTTTTTCTGCATTATTTGTTAATTTTTCTAAAGATGATTGTGAACAATCAGGTTTAACTATCTGTATTAATTCAACTTTATCAAATTGATTTAATCTTACAAGACCTCTGCTCTTTTTTCCATAAGAAACAGGTTCTGCTCTAAAACAAGGAGTATTAGATACTAATTTAATAGGCAATTCAATTTCTTTAAATATTTTATTTTTAAATAAATTTATTAAAGCAACTTCTGATGTAGGTATTAAAGCAAACTTATTATATTTTAAGTCATTATTTTTATATATATAAAATATATTATTACTAAATTTAGGTAATTGACCAGCATTATATAAAGAATCAATTTTTACTATATAAGGTACATAAATTTCACTATAATTATTCTTATTTATATGATAATTTATCATAAATTGTGATATAGCTCTATATAACATAGCTATAACATTTTTCATAACAACAAAAGAAGAACCGCTTAAAAACGATGATTGTTTGAAGTTTAAACTATCATTAGATTCACATAATTCAATATGATCTAAAATTTTAAAACTATAATTTTTATTATAATTACCTCAATAACTAATAATCTTGTTATTTTTATCATTACTACCAATAGGTACATCTTTTAAAGGAATATTAGGTATATTCAATAAATATTTATTTAATTTTATAAATAATATTTTTATTTTTTTTTTTTTAAATATAATATTTTCTTTAATTAATTTAATAAAACTGCTTAAATAAATAATATCATTTTTATTATTTTTATAAAAAAAATATTTATTAGATAAATAATTTTTTCTAGATTGTAAAAATTCTATATCATTTTTGATTTTTTTATAATCAAAATAAATTTCTAAAAATAAATTTATATTAATATCATCCGGTAAACGATATTTAATTTTTTTTAAAAATTTATTTACATTATTAAATAATAATTTAATATTTAACATTAAAATTATATAATATTTTATATATTTAAAATTTATAATAATGTTATTATACTTCAATTTTATAAAATAATAAAAAATTAAATACAAATATGAAAAAAATATTTAAATTGTTAATTATAGGCGGGGGTCCGTCTGGGTATACCTCTGCAATATATTCAGCAAGATCTGGTCTTAAACCAATTTTAATAACAGGTATAAATGATGGTGGACAAATAATTAATTCAAATAATATACAAAATTGACCTGGAAATTATAATAAAATAAATGGTTATAAATTAATGACAAATATGAAAAAACAAGCATTAAAATTTAATACTAAAATAATTAATGATGAAATAATTAAAATAAATTTTATTAAAAAACCATTTACAATATTAGGTAAAGTAAATACATATTATTCAAAAAGTATAATAATAGCTACTGGATGTAAACCTAGAATGTTAGGATTAAATATAGAAAAAAAATTATATGGAAAACAAATATCCACATGTACTAGTTGTGATGGGTATTTTTATAAAAATAAAATAGTAGCAGTAATAGGAGGGGGTAATAAAGCAGCAGAAGAATGCTTAACACTATGTAAATTTACCAAAAAAATATTTTTAATACATAGAAATAATAATCTAAAAATTGATATGATTTTATATAAAAAATTAAAAAAAAAGATTAAACAAAATCAAATAATATTTATAAAAAACTATTTTATATATAAAATTAAAAAAATAAATAATATGTTATTAATTAAAATAAAATCTATATTTAATAATAAAAAAAAAAAAATTTATATAAATGGATTATTTTTAGCAATAGGAAGTATACCAAATACTAATATATTTAGTAAATATATAAAATTAAATAAAAATAAATATATAATTACAAATTATACAAATAATAAATATACATCAATGACAAATATTAGAGGAATATTTGCTTCAGGAGATGTCACAAATTACAAATATAAACAAATAATAACAGCTTGTTCTTCAGGATGCATAGCAGCATTAGATGTAGAAAATTACTTTAAAAATATATAATACTTTAATTTATAAAAAAAATAATTTAAAATAAATAATATAATAAAATAAATTTAAATAAATCATGATAAAAGAAAATAACATAGAAATAAAAGGAATAATTATTGAAACGTTACCAAATACTATGTTTAAAGTAAAACTTGAAAATGGATTAATAATAATAGCACATATTTCAGGAAGAATGAGAAAAAATTATATAAGAATATTAAATGGGGATAAAGTTATAGTACAAATTACACCTTACGATTTAAAAAAAGGTAGAATAATTTTTAGAAATAAAAACTAATAATTAAATAAATATAATTTTATGAGGAATATAATTGAATTTTAAAAAAAACACAAAAACAAGAGAAATTGCTTTACAAATACTTTATTCATTAATGGTATCAAATAATAAAAATATTAAGAAAAAAACTAATGAATTTAAAAATATAAAAAAAAATACATTACAAAAAATAAATACTAAATATTTATTTAAAATATTAAATGGAACTATAAAAAATATTAAATATATAAATAATATTTTAATAAAAAATATAGATAAAAAAACTAGATATATAGGATTAATAGAAAAATATATTTTATATATGGCTATATATGAAATTAAAATTAAAAAAACCTTACCTTTAAAAGTTATAATAAATGAAAATATAGAATTAATAAAAAAATTTGGATCTAAAAATGACTATAAACTAATAAATAGTATTTTACATAAAATATGTTTTAAAAAAAAAATAAACATTAATTAATAAAAATAAAATTTATTATTTATTAAATAATTTAATAAATACTTAAATACATTTATAAAATTATTGATAACAAAAAATAAAATGAATGATATATATTTAAAATTATTAAAAAATAGAATAATATTTTTAACAGGAGTAATAGATAATAATTTATCGAATAATGTAATTTCTAAATTATTATATTTAGAATATCAAAACAATAGAGAAGATATTTATATATATATAAATTCACCAGGTGGATTAGTTACATCAGGAATGTCTATATATGATACAATGAAATTTATTAAACCAAGTATAAATACTATATGTATTGGACAAGCATGTTCAATGGCAGCATTTTTATTATCTTCAGGCAAAAAAAATAAAAGATTTAGTTTACCTAATTCTACTATAATGATACATCAACCTTTAGGTTCTTTTAAAGGACAAGCAACAGATATAAAAATACAAACAAAAGAAATATTAAGAATTAAAAAAAATTTAATTAATATACTTTCTGAAAATACAGGAAATGAAATAAAACAAATTAAAAAAGATACTGAAAGAGATAAATATTTTACTGCAAAACAAGCACTAAATTATGGATTAATAGATAAAATAATAAAAAAATCAATTTAATAAAATATATTATTAAAAATATGAATAATATAAAATATTATTATAAAAAAAAAATATGTAATATCTGTAAAAAAAACAAACTTGATATATTTATAAATGAAAATAAAAATTATATATGTAGTAAATGTTATAATAAATTAAATAACAATAATAAAAAAATATATAAAAAAAATATAATAAATATTAATAAATTTAACCCTAAATCTTTTAAAAAAGAATTAGATAAATATATTATAGGTCATAATAAAACTAAAAAACAAATATCTATATCAATATATAATCATTATAAAATGATTAATTATGATAAAAATAGTAAATATATAAATTTATATAAACCTAATATATTATTAATAGGACCCACAGGAACCGGTAAAACTTTATTAGCTAAAACTATATCAAATATATTAAATATACCTATGGTAATTACAGACGCTACTACATTAACACAAGCAGGATATGTAGGTGATGATGTGGAAAATATATTATTAAGATTAATACAAAAATGCGAATATAATATTAAAAAAGCTGAATACGGAATAATATATATAGATGAAATAGACAAAATAGCAAAAAAAACAAATAATATTTCAATAACAAGAGATGTATCTGGAGAAGGAGTTCAACAATCATTGTTAAAAATTATAGAAGGAACAATATCATTAATACCCATACATGGTGGAAGAAAACACCCACAACAAAATAATATTAAAATAAATACAAATAATATATTATTTATATGCGGAGGTACATTTAATAAAATAAATAATATAATAAAAGAAAGATTAAATATAAATAATATAGGTTTTTATTTAAAAAAAAATAAAAAAAAAGAAAATAAAAATATAGAATATAAAGATATTATAAAATTTGGATTTATACCAGAATTTGTAGGAAGATTTTCTATAATCTCTAAACTAGAAAAATTAAAAATAAAACACTACATCAAAATATTAACAAAACCTAAAAATTCTATTATAGAATATTATAAAAAATTATTTAAATTAGAAAATGTTAATTTAATTTTTAAACAAGATGCAATTAATAAAATTGCTGATATATCTATCAAATTAAACACAGGAGTTAGAGCATTAAAACATGTAATAGAAAAAATATTATTTAAAACAATGTATAATATAAATTCAATAAATAAAAATGAAGTAATTGTTGATAATTATTTTATAAAAAATCAAAAATTATAAAATTTATAAATGAAATATATTAAAATTAACAATAAAATTAAAAAATTAATATTAAATTTAAATTTTATTTAATAATGAAAGAACAAAATAAATCTAAAAAATATCAAAATGATATTAAAAAAAATAATCATAAAGTACCTATATTACCACTTAGAGATATAGTTATATATCCTAATATGATAATACCTTTATTTGTAGGACGAAAAAAATCTATTTTATGTCTAGAATTAGCAATGAAACAAAATAAAAAAATTATGTTAATTGCACAAAAAAAATCTTCAATAGAAAACCCACAAATAAAAGATTTATTTAATATAGGAACAATATCATATATATTACAAATATTAAAATTACCAGATGGAACCGTAAAAGTATTAATTGAAGGTCTATTTAGAGCTAAACTGATAAAAATAAAAGAAAAAAATAAATGTTTTATAGCAACATTTAAAAAAATAAAAACAAAAAAAAAAAAAAATAAAAAACGTAAAATATTAGTTAAAACAATAATTAATCAATTTGAAATATATATAGAATTAAATAAAAAAATACCTAAAGAAGTATTAAATTCATTAAATAATATTAAAGATTCAATAAAATTAGCTGATACTATAGCATCCCATATTCCATTAAAATTATTAGATAAACAAAAAATATTAGAATTAAAAGATATAAATAAAAGATTAGAATATCTAATGGTTAAAATAGAATCTGAAATTGATATATTGAAAATTGAAAAAAAAATAAGGAATAGAGTTAAAGAACAAATAGAAAAAAGTCAAAGGGAATATTATTTAAATGAACAAATGAAGGCGATAAAAAAAGAATTAAATTACATAGATGATATATCTACTGAATATAATTTAATTAAAAAAAAAATATTAAAATTAAAATTATCTAAAGAAGCTAAAGAAAAAACAGAATCTGAATTACAAAAATTAAAAATGATGTCACCTATGTCAGCAGAAGCTAATATTTCTAGAACATATATAGAATGAATTATACAAATTCCTTGATATAAAAAAAATAGAATTAAAAAAAATTTGAATAAAGCCAAAGAAATATTAGACATAGATCATTTTGGACTTAACCATGTTAAAGAAAGAATATTAGAATATTTAGCAGTACAAAATAGATCCAATAAAATCAAAGGACCAATACTATGTTTTATAGGCCCTCCAGGAGTAGGAAAAACATCATTAGGAAAATCAATTTCTAAAGCTACAGGAAGAAAATATACTAAAATTTCTTTAGGTGGTATAAAAGATGAAGCAGAAATTAGAGGACATAGAAAAACATATATAGGAGCAATGCCTGGTAAAATAATTCAACAAATAATTAAAACAAAAGTAAAAAATCCTTTATTTCTATTAGATGAAATAGATAAAATGTCTAATGATTTAAGAGGAGATCCAGCTTCGGCTTTATTAGAAGTTTTAGATCCAGAACAAAATAATGTTTTTAATGATCATTATATAGAAATAAATTATGATTTATCAAATATAATGTTTATAGCTACAGCAAATTCTATAAATAATATACCATTTCCATTATTAGATAGAATGGAGGTAATTAAAATAGTAGGATATACGGAAGAAGAAAAAAAAAATATAGCTATAAAATATTTAGTACCAAAACAAATTAAAAATAATGCATTAAAAAATAATGAAATTAAAATAAAAAAAGAATCAATAATTGAAATAATTAGATATTATACTAAAGAATCAGGAGTACGAGAATTAGAAAGACAAATATCTAAAATATGTAGAAAATCAGTTAAACAAATTACATTAAATTTAAATAAAAATAAATTAATTGTTATAAATAAAAAAAATGTTAAAAAATATTTAGGAATAAAAAAATTTGACTATGGTAAAGCTAATAAAATAAATAAAATAGGTCAAGTAACAGGATTAGCTTGAACAGAAGTAGGTGGAGAACTTCTAATAATAGAATCTAGATGTATAGATGGTAAAGGAAAATTAACATATACAGGATCTTTAGGTAAAGTAATGCAAGAATCCATACAAGCATCTTTAACTGTAGTAAGATCTTTAACTAAAAAATTAAAAATAAAAAAAAATTTTTATATAAAAAAAGATATACATGTTCATATACCAGAAGGGGCAACACCTAAAGATGGACCAAGCGCTGGAATAGCAGTTTGTACTTCTATAATATCAACATTAACAAAAAATCCAATTAAATCTTATATAGCTATGACAGGAGAAATTACATTAAATGGAGATATATTACCTATAGGTGGATTAAAAGAAAAATTATTAGCAGCATTAAGAGGGGGTATAAAAAAAGTAATTATACCATATAATAATAAAAAAGATTTACAAGAAATGCCTAAAAATATAATTAAAGATTTAAAAATATACTATGCAAATAATATTAAAAAAGTATTAAATATATCATTAACTAAAAATCCATTCTAAATAACACGCTCTACAGGATTTGAACCTGTGACCTACAGCTTAGAAGGCTGTTGCTCTATCCTCTGAGCTAAGAGCGCAATATTTTATATGTTAAATTATAAAAATTAAAATGTCAAATATAATTAATAATAAAAAATTTATTTACGGAATAAATTATTTAAAAAATACTAGAAATAAAATTAAAAAAAAAATATTAAATATAAAAAAAAATAATAAAATAATACCATTAATAGTTATTATAAATGTAGGTAATAATAAATCATCTTTAATATATATAAAAAATAAATGTAAAAATTTTAAATATGTAGGTATTAAATATAAAATATATAATTTAAAAAAAAATATAAATGAAAATAAAATAATAAAATTAATTAAAAAATTTAATTATAATAAAAATATAACTTGTATATTAGTACAACTCCCGCTACCAAAAAATCTAAATACAAATAAAATTATAAATAATATAAATCCATATAAAGATGTAGATGGATTACATTATTATAATATAGGTAAATTATCACAAGGTAATCCATATATATCACCATGTACATCTAAAGCCGTAATAAAGTTATTAAATATATATAAAATAAATATAATTGGAATTAATATTTTAATTATAGGATGTTCAAATTTAATTGGGAAACCAATTAATATGTCATTAATTAATAAAGGATGTACAGTAACAATAACTAATAGTAAAACCAAAAATATAAAAAAATATATTAAAAACGCAGATATATTAATATCAGCAATAGGAAAATATGATATTATTCCAATAAATTTAATAAAAAAAAATTCTATTATTATAGATATAGGAATTAATATTAAAAATAATAAAATAAAAGGTGACATAAATTATAAATTAATTTTACAAAAAGTAAAATATATAACTCCAGTACCTGGAGGTATAGGACCTATAACAATAGCTATTTTATTAAAAAATATCATGAAAATATATAAAAATAAAACAATAACTTTTAATCAATAAAATATCATTTAGTAATAAAATTTTTTTTATCATTTACTATAACATTCAATTTAATTAATTTATTTCTAAAATAATCAGCTTTTTCTCAATTATTCATTTTGCGAGCTTCATTTCTAGAATTTATTAAAAAATTAATTTTATTAATTAATTTAAAATATTTAATATTATTATTATAAAAATATTTCTTACTTAAAAAATATTTATAATCATATTGTAATATTCCTAAAAAATTAGCATAATATTTTATCTTTATAGCAAATTTACTTGCTAAAATAAATTTTTTATTCTTTATTTTATTAATTTCAGATAACATTATAAATAATAATTTATAAACACCCGGAATATTTAAATCATTATTCATGTAATTTAAAAAAATATTATCATAATAATTAAAAAATATATTATCTTTTTTATTAAAACTTAAATTTAAATCTAAACCTTCCATACCCATATATAATTTGTTTATAGCTTTTTTACATGTATCTAAAATTTTTATATTAAAATTTAAATTTTTTCTATAATGCTTAGATAATAAATAATATTTAATTACATCAGGAAAATATTTATATAATAATTTATTTAATAAAAATTTTTTTTTTTTAGATTTAGATAATTTATTTCCATTACAATTCACTAATCCAGTATGCATTCAATATTTTATATTATAACTATTACCAAATAAACATTTAGATTGAATTAATTCATTTTCATGATGAGGAAAAATTAAATCTGAACCACCGCCATGTATATCAATTATATTATTTAAATAATTATTACTAATTACTGCACATTCAATATGTCAACCAGGTCTTCCGAAACCTCAAGGTGAATTTCAACCATTAAAATCTTTTTTTTTATTTAATTTTCATAAAACAAAATCTTTTTCTTTAATTAAATTATTATTAAAACCAAAAAAACAATTTTTATTAAAATTATTATAATAATGTTTATAAAAAAACAGAACATCGCCATTATTCGATATATAAGCATAATTATATTTTAATAATTTACTTATAGATAATATTATTATATTAATGTTATCAGTAATTTTTGGTTCTAAACTAGGTATAGATAAATTTAAATTTTTAAAATCATTAAACATTGAATTAATCATTATATTAGATAAATATTTTAATGAAATATTATTTTTTATAGATTTTTTTATAATTTTATTGTCTATATCTGTTATATTTCTAATATATTTACAATTATATCCTAAATATTTCAAATATTTAATCAAGACATCAAAAAAATAAAAAGTTCTACCATGACCTACATGACAATAACTTGATGTAGTAACACCACAAACATAAATATTAACATTATTTTTTATAAACGGAGTAAATGTTTCTTTTTTTTTAGATAAAGTATTAAATATTTTAAACATAACTAAAATTAAAATAGATATTTTAATTTACCAAAATTTTTAATTAATATAATATATTATATATTATAATTAACTATTATATAAAAAAATGATCATTAAAAATATTTTTAATATAAATAAAAATATAATATTAAATTTTATTAATTATAATATAAATATATTAAAATTAATAATAAAAGAAATTAAAAAAAAAATTATATTAATTATTATATTATTTTTGTTAACTATAATATTAGTCTCTTTAATAATAAATAATTTATTAATATATATAATATTAAATAATATAAATAATATAAATTATATAATACATGTAATTAAAAAAATAACTATTATATATATTATAATATTATTTATAATACAAATATTGTTGTTAATTAATATAAAAAAAATAAGTAATATCATTAAAAAAATAAGATATTTATTAAAATTTTTTAAAAAAAAAAGAAATAAAATATAAAATTTATAAGCCGGGTTCTGTTTATCTAAAATTAGATAAGATAATCATTAATCTAGACTAATAATTACTTATTAGTTCAAGCAGCTCACCACGATATTATATATATATATATATAGACTGATATATTATTTAATTTTAAATAAATTAAATTTAATTATAAAATTAATATATTAATATCAAATTTAGCCTTGCTCCTAACGGAGTTTACACATGCATTATATTACTATAATACATAGTATTATCTTACAAATACTTTTTCACCCTTACCTTAATAAAATTGGCGGTTATTTTCTGTTGCACTTGTCATAAAATATATTAATTATAAATATATTTTTCCAGTTATTATCTGGCGTTATGTCTTATGGAGCCCGGACTTTCCTCTATTTAAATATTATCAAATAGCGATTATCAAATTTTAAAATTTTATTTTCTTTTTTTTTTACTTATATAAGGATTATAACATTCTTTAAATTTTATTTTAATATTATAACTAAAAATTTTTAAATATTTAATATAAAAATTAATTAAATAATTTTTATAAGATAATTTTATATCACTTACTTTTTTGCCATGTATAATAATTGTTAAAGGATTATAACCTCCTATATGTGCGTATTTCAATTTAATTGAATTATTAAAATTATTTCTTTCGCTAAATTTACTTAATGCTAATTTTAAAATTTTATTTATTTTAGAAGTTTTAATATTAATATTAAATATTTTATTATAACTATTAATAATAGATTCAAATAATTTAAATAAAAAATTTTTTTCTAAATTTAAAGCACAAATAAAAAACATAAAAATATTTTTAATAAAACCATATTTATTTTTAATATATTTTATATAATTTAATTTATTATTTTTATTTAATTTCTCACATTTATTAAAAATTAAATATAATATTTTTCCTTTATATAATAAAAATTTAATTAAAGATAAATCATATTTAGTTAAACCTTTATTTATATCAATTATAAATAAAACTATATTAAAAAAAATTATTTTTTTTATAAAACTAGAAAAATTATAATATTTACTAAAAAATTTTTTATTAATACCTGGAGTATCAGAAATTATAAATTTAGTATTATTATGAATATAATTATAAAATATAAATTCTTTAGTAGTATTTTCAATATTTGATACATAAGAATGATTACTCTTACATATACAATTTAACAAAGTAGATTTGCCTGAATTTGGTTTTCCTAGAATTATAATTTTAATGCTTTGATGTTTTATTGATTTATTATTATTTAATAAATTAAAATTATATAATTTATCATATTCATTTAAATTAATACAAAATTTTAATAAATATTTAAAAAACACAATATTATATTCAAGTTTATTAATTAAAATTAAATATAAATAATTTAATAAATTTATTATTGTGTCATTATTATAAACATATAAAAAAAAAATATATTTAATACCAAAAATATTAAATTTATATTTAATATTTTCAATATTAATATTTTTTAATAAATCAATCTTATTTATAATTAAAATAACATTTTTATTATTTTTTTTTATTATATTTTTATAATAAAAAATATCTTTATCTAAAATATTAATATTACAATCAATTAATAAACATATTAAATCTGAATTATTTAAATTAAATATAAATTTTTTATATAAATTTAAATAAATATTTTTTTTATTATTATTTATTTTAAAAAAATTATCATAACTAACATTATCTATAAAAATAAAAAATTTTTTTTTAAAATATCTTAAACCATAATTACTATCGAATATATTATTTAAGTTTAAAAAATAATTATTATTTACTAATTTATTAAATAAACTGGTTTTACCAACCCTAGAGCTTCCTACTAACGAAACTATAAACATAAAATAATCTTATAATTAATATAAAACATAAAATTCTAATTAATTTTTAATAAATTACTTATAAAATTAACTATATTTTTATTAACAGAAATACTAAACTGATTATTTAAATATAAATCTTTAATTGTAATCACTTTTTTATTAAATTCTCTTTTACCTATTATTATTAATAATCTACAATTTAATTTTAAAACTTTTATAATAATTTTACTTAATTTTGTGTATTTAAAATAATTATGATAAATATTTAAAAAATATAAATCAGAATTTAATATATCTTCAACTATATTAAATCCTAATGATATAGTCTTATAATTAAAATATGATATAATATATATATCAATTTTTTTATTTAAATTACTTAAAATATTATTTTCTTTTAAAATTAAAGCTAATCTATCTAAACCAATAGCTAAACCTACAGAAGGAATATATATATCATATAAATTTTTAATTAAATAATCATATCTTCCACCCGCACAAATAGTATTTTGAGATGATCAAAATTTATATTTTCACTCAAAAACAATATCATTGTAATAATCTAATCCTCTAAATAAATTTTTATTAATTTTAAAATTTATATTAAATTTACTTAATAATTCACATAAATAATTAAAATTATATACAGATCTATCATTTATAAAATCAGTAATTTTAGGAAAATTTTTCATTAAATTAATATAATCTATATTATTTTTATCTAATTTTTTAAAAAGATCAAAATCAAGTTTTTTAATTTTCTTTTTTTTTATAAAATAATCATTTCTATTTAATAATATATTTAAATTTTTAATATATTTTATTCTATCATTTAAATTACCTATTGAATTAATTTCTAAAATAAATAAATTATTAATATTTAATTCTTTTAATAATCTATTAATAATTAATATTAATTCTAAATCTGAACCTGTATCTATATTACCAAATATTTCTAATCCAATTTGATAAAATTGTCTTAATCTCCCTTTTTGGGGTTTTTCATATCTAAACATTGGTCCTATGTATCATAATTTATTAAAATTATAAAAATTAAATAATTTATTTTCTAAATACATTCTAATACAACTCATAGTACCTTCAGGTCTTAAACTAATATTTAAATTATTTTTATCATTAAAAGAATACATATATTTAAAAAGTAAATTATTTTTATTAATATTTTTATTATATAAATTACTATTTTCTAATATAGGAAATCTAACTTCATTAAATGAATAACTATTTATAATTTTTCTAAACTTTTTTTCTATATATTGATAAACAAAAACATCACTAGGAATATAATCTTTCATTCCTTTAATAATTTTAATCATATATTTATTATTTAAAACATTTATAAAATTTATCAAAATTATAAGTATATTATTTAAAACTATATATTAAATAATATAATATTATAATAATTAATAATTATTAATAATATAAATTAAATTAAATTTAATTTAATTTAATTATAATTAAATTAAAATAAAAATATATAATAAAATGAATAATATTTTAGCAATAGAATCATCAACAGAATTATGTTCTATATCTATATTTTATAATAACAAATTATTTAATAAATATAAATATACAAAAATAAAAAATAGCAAATATTTATTAATTTTAATATCTAAGTTAATTAAACACAATAATATTAAAATTAATTTAATTAAATATTTATCTTTTAATAAAGGTCCTGGTAGTTTAATAGGTACTAGAATATCATCAATAATATGTAAAACATTTAACTTAAAATATAAAAATTCAAAAATTATATATATAAATTCAGAATTCATAATATCAGAAAATTATTTTTTAAAAAAATTAGAAAATGAAAATAATATAATTAATATTATAATATACAATAATATAAATAATATTTATAATTTTATATTTAAAAATAATATATTACTAAATACTAAAATAACAACATTAAATAATATATATAAATATTTAAAAAAAATTAATCATATTCAAATTATAGTTAATAAATACGAAACTAAATATAAAATATTTAAAAAATTTGATAAACAATATTTTAATAAAATTAAAATTATTTATCCTAAATCAAAATATATAATTAAAATTTTAAATAAATATATATAAATAATAAATAAATTATAATATTACAATATCAATATAATAATTTAATTATGAAATATATAATAAAATAATTTTATATTTTTAATAATTTACAAAATTATATAATTTAAATATATTTAATAAAATAATAAAATTTATAAAAAATATTTATATAAATAATTAATAATATTATTTAAATAATAAATATAAATTTAATTATATTTATTATAATTATTCGATATATATAAAATATTTAAATTATATATTTATAATTTATATTTGATTTTTGATATTAATATAAATAATAATTTATTTTATATATAAAATATTAATTCAAAATTATAAACTTATAATTTATATAATAATATTCATATAAATACTTAATATTTTATTAAATAAATTATTTATTTTAAATATTAAAATTTAAATATAAATTTAATTTAATAAAAATATATAATAATTAAATATATTAAAATAATTTTAATATTAATTAAAAATTAATATAATATTTAAAAATATTAAAAATAAATATGAAAAAAAAAAATAAAATTTTAAGATTAATAAAGTTAGAAAAAAAAAGACAAGAAAATACTATTAATTTAATAGCATCAGAAAATTATGTAAGCAAAAATATATTAAAAGCTCAAGGATCAATATTAACTAATAAATATGCAGAAGGATATTATAAAAAAAGATATTATGGAGGATGTAAATATATTGATAAAATAGAATATATAGCAATAAAAAGAGCTAAAAAATTATTTAAAGCAGATTACGTAAATGTACAACCACATTCAGGTTCACAAGCTAATTTTGCAGTATATAATGCTATATTAAAACCAGGTGATATAATATTATCAATGGAAATTACACATGGAGGTCATATTACACATGGATCAAAAATTAATATATCAGGAAAAATATATAAATCTATATTTTATAAATTAGATAAAAAAGAAAATATAGATTATAAACAAATTAAATTATTAGCTATAAAACATAAACCTAAATTAATAATAGCAGGATTTTCTTCATTTTCTAAAATATGTAATTGAAAAAAATTTAGAAAAATTGCTAATATAAATAATAGTTACTTATTAGTAGATATGTCACATATATCAGGATTAATTGCTGCAAAATTATATCCAAACCCATTAAAATACGCTCATATAGTAACATCAACTACTCATAAAACATTAGCAGGACCTAGAGGAGGATTAATATTATCAAATATAAAAAATAAATTAATATATAACAAAATTAATAAGTCAATATTTCCAGGAACACAAGGAGGACCTTTAATGCATGTAATTGCAGCAAAAGCTATATGTTTTAAAGAAGCATTAAGTAAAAAATTCAAAAAATATCAAAAACAAATAATTAAAAATTCAAAATATATGGTAAAAATATTTAAAAAAAATAATTTCAATATAGTTTCAGGAAGCACAGAAACACATTTATTTTTAATTAATTTAAAAAATCATAATATATCTGGGTATAAAGCAGAAAAAACTCTTAGTAAAGCTAATATTATAGTAAATAAAAATTATATTCCAGATGATAAAAAAAATTCTTTTAAAACATCTGGAATAAGAATTGGAACATCAGCTATTACTAAACGTGGTATTAAAAAAAAAACATGTGGTTATATAGCAAAATTAATATCTAAAATATTAAATAACATTAAAAACAAAAAAATTATCAAAAAAATAAAAAGTAAAATTAAATATATATGTAAAAAATTTCCTATATATAAATAAAATTATTTAGTAAAATTTTTAAAAAATCTTTTTACTTTATCAAAAAAATTTTTTGATTTAGGATTATTATTTTCATTATTATTATTTAAACTAAAACCTAAATCATATAATAATTTTTTTTGATATTTATTAAGATTAATAGGTGTTTCAACAAATACTTTACATAATAAATCACCTTTTAAATTACTATTTAAAGATTTAATACCTTTATTTTTAATTATAAATATTTTACCTGTTTGAGTCTCAGAAGGAATTTTAAAATTTATATTACCTTCTAAAGTTGGTACCTCTATAATTCCTCCAAGAGCTGCTATTGAAAAATTTATTGGAATTTTACAATATAAGTTATTACCACTTCTACTAAATATAGCATGTTTCTTTAATTTAATATTTATATATAAATCACCAGGATTCTTACCATAAGAACCTAAATTTCCTTTTCCTGCTAATCTAACTTTATCTCCATCATTTACACCTGCAGGTATTTTAACTATAATATTTTTTGTACATTTTTCAACACCTTCTCCTTTACATATATAACAAGGATTATCAATTATATAACATTCTCCATTACAATTAGGACAAGTTTGTTGAACTGTAAAAAAACCTTGTTTTGTTTTTAAATTTCCTGAACCTTTACATAAATGACATATTTTTCTATTATATCCAGTTCTACAACCAGTACCATTACATAAACTACATTTTTGTATAACATTAATACTGATATTTTTAGATACACCATATATTACATCCTCTAAATTTAATAATATATCGCAATTAACATCAGTACCTTTATTATGTACAGAAGATTTATTTTTATTCTTCTTATTACCAAAAATATCACCAAATACATCACCAAATATATCACTAAAATCTCCTGAAGATGTAAAACTAGATGTAAAAACACTATCATCATATGAGTCGCTATTATTAAAAGCGGTATGACCATATTGGTCATACATAGATCTTTTATTATTATCACTTAATATTTCATAAGCTTCTTTAATTTCCTTAAATCTCTCTTCACAATATTTACTTCCTTTGTTTCTATCAGGATGATATTTAATAGCTAATCTTTTATAAGATTTTTTAATATCTATTAAACTAGCATCTTTTGATATTCCTAAAATCTTATAATAATCTTTTTTTTGCATATTCATTTTTATAAAATAATATTATAAATTATTTTTTATTATTTTTTTCATTAACCTCTTCATGATTACCATCAACTACAGAATCTTCTTTTTTGTCATTAATATTAGTAAACTTACTAGATAATGTAATTATTTCTTGCATTCATTTATCTATATCAGTCTTATTATTATTTTTACAACTATTCTCTAAATTTGACAATAATAATTCAATTTTATTTTTATCATCTAATGATATTTTGTCTTTAATATTATCAATCTGTTTTCTAGTAGTATGTATTAAATGATCAGCTTGATTTTTAGCTTGAACTAATTCTTCAAATTTACGATCAATTTCAGAATTTATTTCTGCGTCTTTAATCATATTTTTGATTTCTTCTTCGTTCAATCCAGAAGATGATTTTATAGTAATTTTTTGTTCTTTACCAGTATTTTTATCTTTAGCAGAAACATGTAAAATTCCATCTACATCAATATCAAAAGTTACTTCAATCTGAGGAACCCCTCTAGGAGCAAGTTGTATACCATCTAAATTAAATTGACCTAAAGATTTATTATCTTTTGCTGTTTTACGTTCACCTTGCAATACATGTATAGTAACAGCAGATTGATTATCTTCAGCTGTTGAAAAAACCTGACTATGTTTAGTGGGTATAGTTGTATTTTTATTAATTAAAGAAGTCATTACTCCACCCATAGTTTCTATTCCTAATGATAAAGGAGTAACGTCTAATAATAATACATCTTTTACTTCTCCTGATAACACCCCTCCTTGTACAGCAGCACCTATAGCAACAGCTTCATCAGGATTAATATCCTTTTTAGGTTTTTTATTAAAAAACTCAGTAACTTTTTTTTCTACCATAGGCATTCTAGTTTGACCACCAACTAAAATAACTTCATTAATTTTATTGATATCTAAATTAGCATCTTTTAAAGCTATTTTAACAGGATTTATAGATTTAATTACTAAATCTTCAACTAAAGATTCTAATTTTGCTCTAGTTAATTTAATATTTAAATGTTTAGGTCCAGAGTTATCTGCTGTTATATATGGTAAATTAATTTCAGTTTGATTAGAAGATGATAATTCTATTTTAGCCTTTTCTGATGAGTCTTTTAATCTCTGCATAGCCAATGAATCATTTGATAAATCTATATTATAATCTTTTTTAAATTCAGAAACTAAATAATTTATTATTTTGTTATCAAAATCTTCTCCTCCTAAATGTGTATCTCCGTTAGTAGATAAAACTTCAAATGTTTTTTCACCATCAACATTATCTATTTCAATTATAGAAATATCAAATGTTCCTCCACCTAAATCATATACAGCAACTATATTACTAGTTTTTAGTTTATCTAAACCATAAGCTAAAGCAGCTGCAGTAGGTTCATTAATAATTCTTTTTACATTTAAACCTGCTATTTTTCCTGCATCTTTAGTTGCTTGACGTTGAACATCATTAAAATAAGCAGGTACAGTAATTACCGCTTCATTAACTTTATAACCTAAATAATCTTCAGCTGTTTTTTTCATCTTTTTTAAAATTTCAGCTGAAACTTGAGGAGGAGCTATTTTATTGTTATTTAATTCTATCCAAGCATCACCATTATTTGAAGAAACAATCTTATATGGCATAATATTTACATCTTTTTGTACTTCTAAATCTGTAAATTTACGACCCATTAACCGTTTAATAGCAAAAAAAGTATTTTTAGAATTAGTTATTGCTTGTCTTTTAGCTGGTTGACCAACTAAAATTTCATTATTTTGAGTATATGCTACTACTGAAGGAGTAGTACGATCACCTTCAGAATTCTCTATTACTTTAGGTTTATTACCTTCCATAATAGCTACACATGAATTAGTAGTACCTAAATCAATACCAATTATTTTGTTCATATTTAATACCATAAATATTATATAGTTATATATATTATATATATGCTAAATTAACAAATATCAACCATTAAATTTAAATTAATTTTATATAAATAATATTAATAAAATTAAAATTTTTATATTTATATAAAAATGATAAAATATTAACTGTATATAAATAAATATTAAAAATTAAAATGAATAACAAAAATATTAATTATAAAAAAACTATTAATTTACCAACATCTAACTTTCCAATGAGGGCAAATTTAATAATAAAAGAAAAAAAAATATTAAAAAAATGAGAAAAAATTGATATATATAATTCAATTAAAAAATATAAAAATAAAAAAAAAATATTTAATATACACGATGGTCCTCCTTATGCAAATGGAAAAATACATTTAGGTCATGCATTAAATAAAATAATTAAAGATATTATATTAAAATATAAACTACTTATGAATTATAATATTAATTATACTCCCGGATGAGATTGCCATGGATTACCAATTGAATTAAAAATACAAAAAAATAATATCAAAAAAATTAATTGTAATAAAAAAATAAATAAATTTAAAAATAAGTGTTATATATATGCAAACAAACAAATTAATATACAAAAAAAAGAATTTATAAGATTAGGTATTTTAGCAAATTGAAATAATTATTATAAAACTATGGATTATAATACAATTTCAAATACTATTATAATATTAAGTAAATTATTAAAACTTAAATATTTAACAAGAAAAAGAAAACCAGTTAATTGATGTATAAACTGTAAATCATCATTATCTGAATCAGAAATAATATATAAAAAAAGAAAATCAAAAACAATATATTTTACATTTAAATTACATAATAAAAATAAATTTCTAACAAAGTTAAATATTAAAAATTATAAAATATATAAAAAAATAAAATTAATTACTTGGACTACCACTCCTTGAACAATACCTTCAAATTGTGCCATATCAATAAATTACGAATATAAATATTCACTAATAAATATAAATAATAATATTATTATAATAATTAATAATAAAGTAAAAAACTTTTGTAAAAAATTAAATATAAAAAAAAATAAAATAAATGATATAAAAGGCAAAGAATTAAATAAATATTATGTTTATCATCCAATATCAAAAATCAAAATCCCTATTATAAATAATAAAAATATAAAACCTAAAATAGGTACTGGTATTGTTCATCTATCTTCATCACATGGAGAAGAAGATTATAATATATGCGAAAAATATAATATTAAAAATAAAAATATTATTAATAAATATGGTAAATTTATACAATATAAATATTTAAAAAAATTAACAAATTGTTCAATTAAACAAGGACAAAAATTAATAATAAAATATTTAAAAAAACATAATAAAATTATAATTATAAAAAATATTATACATAAATTGCCATTTTGCTGAAGACATAAAATACCTATAATACTAATGTCTAATTATCAATGATTTATAAAATTAAATAATGATATAAAAAATAAATTATTAATGACAATTAAAAATATTAAATGAATACCTTCTTGGGGATATAAAAAAATTAAAAAAATGATTATTAACAGACCTGATTGATGTATATCAAGACAACGTTACTGAGGAGTACCAATAACAATATTTATAAATAAAAATACAAATAAAATACATCCTAAAACATATACATTAATGAAATATATATCTAAAAAAATTAAAAAGCAAGGACCTAATTACTGACTAAACACAAATACTAAAAAAATTATTAAAAAAAACTATAAAAATTATAAAAAAGTCAAAGATGTTTTAGATGTTTGATTTGAATCAGGTTCAACAATATTTACTACTTTAAATAAAAAATTAATAAAAAATAAAATAGACATAATTATAGAAGGAATAGATCAATACAGAGGATGATTTATGTCATCTTTAATAATTAATACAATAATATATAAAAATATTTTATATAAAAAAATATTAAGTCATGGATTTATTATAGATAAATATGGAAAAAAAATGTCTAAATCAAAAAAAAACTATATAAATATAAAAAATTTAATTAATAAATATGGAGCAGATATTTTAAGATTATGGGTATCATCTAATAAATTTTTTAAAGATATTAATATATCTAATGAATCAATATTAAGAACAATAGACTTATATAGAAAAATAAGAAATACATTTAAATTTTTAATATCTAATTTAAATGAATACAATATAAAAAATAATTTTATTAACTTTAATAAAATGATTTTAATAGATAAATGAATAATATGTAAAGCCCAAAAATATCAAATTAAAATTATATATTTATATAATAAATTTAAATTTTATAAAATAATTAAAATTATAGAACATTTTTGTAACTATTATTTAAGCTCTATATATTTTGATATAATAAAAGATAGAAAATATATAATAAAAAAAAACACTATACCAGTAAATAGCGCACAAACTACATTTTTGTTATTATTAGAAATATTAAACAAATGAATAGCTCCAATATTAACATTTACTTCTGAAGAAATATTTAAATATATACCAAGAAAAAAAACAGAATCTATATATATGGAAAATTTTTTTAATAAATTTATAAAAAAAAAAAAAAATAATATTATAAAAAATAAAACATGAAATAAATTAATATTAATTAAACAACATTATAATAAAATCATAGAAAATATTAAAAATCAAAAAATAATAAATACATCTTTAGAAACATACACAATTATATATTTAAATAAAAAATTTTTTAAAAAAATTAAAATATTAAAAAACGAATTAAAATATTTTTTTATTACATCAAAATTAAAAATAAAAGTATATAAAAATAAAAATAAATTTAGTTTCAAAATTAAATGCAAAAAAATCAATGGATATAAATGTTTAAGATGTTGACACTATAAAAAAATATTATTAAAAAATATAAATCTTTGTAAAAGATGTTTTTTAAATTTATACAAAAAAGGTGAAAAAAGAAAGTTTATATAAAATATAATTAAAATTATAATAATTAATATTAAATTTAATAAATTAAAATAATTTATATAATAAATACTAAATAAATAATTTAAATTATATTAATATTAATATAATAATTATATTAGTTATTAAATTAAATATATAAAATAAAATTAAAAATAAAACACAAATAATATAAATATTATTATAAATTAATATAATAAATATTATTATTAAATAATTAATAATATAAAATATTTTAAAAAAATAATAATTATTAATTAATTTTTGTTTAAACAAAATACACAATATATTAAAATAATATATTATATAATAAATAATTTATTAATTTTTTTTAAATAAACATATAAATTATTAAAAATCAATATAATAATAATATAATTATACTAATAAAAATTAAATATTAAATTATATATATAAATATATTATTTGTTATAATTAATAATATATTTATTAAATAAAATCTATTCTTAAATATAAACACAATTAATATGATAAATCCTAAAAAATATTTAGGTCAAGTTTTTTTAAAAAAAACAAAAATTATAAAACAAATAATTAATTATATAAAACCTAAAAGTAAAGAAATATTATTAGAGATAGGGTGTGGTACAGGTCAATTAACAAAAGAAATAATAAAATATAATAATAATATAATTGTAACAGAAATAGATAAAGAACTAATAAAACAAATTAAAAATAATATAATTAAAAAAATTAAATTATTAAATATAAATATATTATTATTAAACTTTAAAAAAATTTATAAAAAAAAAAAAAATAAAATTAGAATATTCGGTAATATTCCATACTATATTTCTAGAAAATTAATAATAAAATTTATAAAAAATATAAAATATATAAAAAATATAATTATACTAGTACAAAAAGAATTTGCTCAATGTTTAATATCAAAAAAAAATCAAAAAAAATATTGTAAAATTAGTATTTTAGCACAAACTTATTATAATATTAAAATATTATTAGAAATTAATAAAAATAATTTTTTTCCTATTCCTAAAATAAATTCAATATTAATAAAACTAAATCCTAAAAAAGATATTAAAATAAATTTTAATATATTAAATCATATTTTAAATAATTGTTTTATAAAAAAAAATAGAAAATTACATAATAATATTAAAAATTTAATTAATATTAAAAAATTACAACATTATGATAAATTTAATTTACATGAAAGAGTTAATAAAATATCAGTAAAAAAATTTAATAAATTAACAAAAATATATAAATATATAAAAAAATAAATATAATATTAAATAAATTTAAATATTTTTAAATAAATTATTAAAAATTAAAAAATTTAATATTAATTTAAAATATTAAATTAGTATATTTTATATAATAATTTAAATTAAATAATTTACAATATTAATATATTTTTAAAATACAGTATTTATTAATATGAATATAATTATAATTTTAAAATATTTAAAAAAAAATAATTAATTTAAGTTATTAATTAACTTAGATAAATTTGATTTATATCTAGATATTTTATTTATATGAATATAACCCTTACAACTAAATCTATCTAATATAGATTGTAAAACACGATATATTTCAATACATTTTAACTTATCTTTTTTATTAATATAAACTTTTAATTTCTTAATATAAGTTTTAATAATTGATTTTTTTATTCTATTAATTATATTTTTATTTTTACTAATTATTATTCTTTTTTTAGCTGACTTAGTATTAACCATTATTAATCTCTCTTCATGAATTTATTTATTATTATTATTATTAAATTTTTTAAAATTTTTTATTAAATTTATAGTAGAACTATCTAAAAAAAAATTATATTTTTTATTTATATCTAAATTATTTTTTTTAATTAAAGGATATATTAAATTAGACATTTTTTTACCTAATTCTACTCCATATTGATCAAAACTACAAATATTTCATATTACACCTTGTGTAAAAACTTTATATTCATATAATGCTATTAAAGAACCTATATTATATGGATTAATCTTCTTAATTAACAAAACATTGTTAGGTCTATTTCCAATAAACTTATTATGATTTATAAATAAATTTTTATTATTTAAAATATTACTTCCAAATGCCAAAGATTGAGATTGAGATATTAAATTTGATAATAATTTATAATAAGAATTATAAATATTATTACTATAACAACATTCTATAATAAAATCACATGGTATAATATGTGTACCTTGATGTAATAATTGAAAAAAAGAATGCTGACTGATAGTACCTAATCCTCCAAATAAAACTTGAGAAGTATTATAATCATTAATTAAATTATTATTATAATCAATATTTTTTCCATTAGATTCCATAAATAACTGTTGTAAATATAATGGAAATAAAGATAATTTTTCATTATAAACTAAAATTAATTCATTATTAAATTTAAAAAAATTATTATATCAAATACTAATTATTGCTAATAATATAGGTATATTTTTATTAAAATCATTAAAAAAAAAATGTTTATCAATACTATGAGCTCCTAATAATAATTTTTTAAAATTTTTAAATCCTATAAATAAAGATATAGCCAAACCAAAAGGAGTGCAAAAAGAATATCTTCCTCCTACTCAATTAGAAACAATAAAAATATTATTATCATTTAAATTATATTCTTTGGCTTTTAAATAATTACTAGTTACTATAATAAAATGATTATTTAAAGATAAAATATTATTTTTATAATAATCTAAAATTCATTTACGAGATATATTAAAATTTAATATAGTCTCTTGAGTAGTAAAACTTTTAGAACATATAATAAATAAAGTATTTTCAGGAGAAATTTTATTTAAAACATTATAAATATCTTCAACATCAATATTAGAAACAAAAAACATATTAATATTTTTTTTTTTATATAAATTTAATGATTTAATTATTGTTCTAACCCCTAAGTCTGACCCTCCTATTCCTATATTAACAATATTAATAATTTTTTTTTTACTAAAACTTAATCATTTTCCTCTTAATATATTTTTAGTAAATAATTTAATTTTACTTAAATTATTATCTATAAATTTTTTTTCAGTTAAAAGATTTTTACATTTAATATATTTATTATTAATAAAAAAATTATTTACATCTCTTAATAAAAAATTCGTTACAAATTTATTTTCTGTAAAATTTAATTTTCTACCTTCTATAATAGATAATAAATAATAATTAAAATTTATTTCATTTAACAATTTTAAAAATAATTTAATTGTTTTATTATTTAAAATATTTTTTGAAAAATCTATTAAAATATTTTTATTTAAAAAATATGAAAATCTATTAAATCGATTTTTATCATTTTTAAAAAAATCTATTATATTTAAATCTTTTATCTTATTAAAATGAATTAATAATTTTTTTCAACTATTTGTTTTAGTAGGATTAATATGTAACATAAATTTTAATATTTTATAATTAATTGATATATAATAATAAAATTATTTATAAATTTAATTAAATAATTTTAATAATTAAATATTTAAATAAATAATATTTAAATAATAATATTAATTATAAAATAATATAAACAAATTATAAATAAAATTTTAATAATAATTAAAAATAAAGAATAAATGAAAAAAAAACAAATAATAAGAATATATAAAGTAATAGTATCTTTATCAGGAGGAGTTGATTCATCAATATGTATATGAATATTAAAACAATTTGGATATAAAGTAAAATGTGTCTTTATTAAATGTTGAGAATCAAATAAATGCCAAAATAAACAAGATATTAAAGATTGCAAAAAAGTATGCAAAATATTTAAAGTTAAATTAATAAAAATAAATTTATCATATGAATATTGAAATAAAGTATTTAAAATATTTACTAAAGAATTAAAACAATGCAAAACCCCTAATCCTGATATTTTATGTAATAAAGAAATTAAATTTAAATTATTTATTAATTTTGCAATTAATATATTAAAATATGATTTTATATCTACAGGACATTATGTCAAAAAATATTATAAAAAAAAAAAATATCTTCTATTAAAAAGTAAAGATAAAAAGAAAGATCAAAGTTATTTTCTATATAATATTACTCAAAAACAATTAAATAAATCTATATTTCCTTTAGGAAACTATAAAAAAAAATATATAAGAAAAATAGCCATAAATTTAAAATTACCTAATGCTTATAAAAAAGATTCTACTGGTATATGTTTTATAGGAAAAAAAAAATATAATATATTTATAAAAAAATATATAAAAGAAAAAAAAGGAAATATTATTAAAATAGAAAATAATTTAATTATGGGACAACATAAAGGATTATTTTTATATACCATAGGTCAAAGAAAAAATCTTAATTTAAAAATTAATCATAATAAACCATTATATGTTCTAAAAAAAAACAAAGATTCAAATGAACTAATAATATGTGAAAAAAATAATAAAAGTTTATATAATAATATATTTTTTTTAAAAAAAATACATTTTATACATATAAAAAATAAATATAAAATAATTAAATGTAAAGTAAAAACTAGATATCAACAAAAATCAATAAAATGTAAAATAATTTTTTTAAAAAAAAATAAAATTAAAATTTTACTAAAAAAATCAATATTTGCAATAACTATAGGACAATCTGCTGTATTTTATAGAAAAAATATTTGTTTAGGTGGCGGAATCATATATAAAATAAATAATTAATTTATATTCTATAAAATATTATAAATACATGAAAAATCCATAAATTTTAAAAATAATAAAAAAATTTTTTTTATTATTAATAACCTATGATTTTGTAAAGTAATATTTCTATTATTATAAATTCTATTATTATCTAAATAATTATTAATTTTAATACTAAAATCATAATAAATTCTAAATAAAATATTATAGTCCTTAATATAAATAAATTTATTGACTTGATTTAAAAATATTTTATAACTTATATATAAAAATATATCTTGTTTATATTCTAAATTTATTAAATTAATCCTATTATAAAACTTATCAGATCTAATAATATTTTTTATTCTTTTATTTATTAATAAAATATATTTAAATTCATTATTCATATATTTTTTATAAAATAAGATAAAATCTATTCTATTTTTAATTTCTAATATATTAAATAATTTAATATTAATAAAAGAAATAATAAATGACTTTTTATAACCCAATTTAATAAGATATATTAAAAAACGTTTTAATATAAAATTAACTATTAAAATAGTATTTTTAATATTATTATTATTATTATTATTAATTTTTATATATAAATTGATTATATAATTAACAAAATTAAATAAGTTTAAATTTATATTCTTTAATAAAATTATTTTTATAATACATAAAGAAAGTCTTCTTAACTCATAAGGATCATTACTTTTATTAATATAATAACAATCATTTAAAATCGATATACCTACTAAAGTATCAAATTTATCACATAAAGATAATATACAACTATATATATTATTAGGTAAATTATCATTAAAATTTTTAGGATAATAATGTTGTTTAATTATTTTAGATACAATAATATTTTCTTTATCTAATAAAGAATAATACATTCCTATAAAACCTTTTAATTCATTAAATTCTTTATATAACGAAGTAGATAAATCACATTTACATAAAATTACAGAACGATATAATATATTTAAATTTAAATTTAAATTTTTATTAATATATTTTATTAAATATAATAATCTAGTAACTTTATTTAATAAATTACCAAAATTATCATAAAAAACTATTTTCTTTAAATTAATTAAAAAACTAATTAATGGTTTCTTTCTGTCATTTATTAATAAATAAACAGCATCATTTAATTTTGACTCTATAATATTATTATAATTTAATAATGTTCTTTTATAAGAATTTAATTTATTATCCAATATTATTAAATATTTATTACTTATATTTTTATTTAAATCCAAAGTATATAAACAATTTTGATTTTTTAAAATCAAACAAATAACTTGATAAGGTAAACATAAAAATTTATTATTAAATTTAAATAATTTAACAATAGGAAATTCTGATAAATTAATTAATTTATAAAAAAAATATTTATTATATTTAATAATCAATTTATTTTTTATAGCAATTTTATTAATATATTTATTAAGTAAAGTTTTTCTTTCATAAAAATCAACAATTACATTTCCTTTTTTTCTAAGTAATTTTAGATAATTTATAGAATTATTTAAATAAATATTATTATAATTATTAATAAATTTATGAGCTTTACTAAAATTAGTAGATTTAATATTAAATATTTTAGTTTTTATAACTTTTTTATTAAACATTACAACTAAATTATTAACAGGTCTAATAAATTTAAAATTATATTTACTTCATCTCATAAAATTATTATTTTTTTTCAACTTATTTAAAATAATAAATAAAAATTTTTTAATAAAATATGATATACTTTTTTCTTTAATTTTTTTATTATAAAAAAAAATTCTCATATTATTTTTATCTTTATATTTTAAAATATTTAAATTAATATTTTTATATTTACATCATGATATAATATTTTCTTTGTATAAAATTTTATAGTCTTTGTCTAATAAATTAATTTTAGGTCCATAAATTTTAATTTTATTAAATTTTAAATTTTGATAATAATTTAAATTATAAATTAAACAAGAAATTCTTCTTAAACTAATAAAATAATCTATATTTAAATAATTAAAATTATTTAATAATAAAAATTCTGAAATATATTTAGAAAAATCTTTTCCAATATTTTTTAATTTATTTATAGGTAATTCTTCGGTACATAACTCAATTAATAAATTTCCTAATATTTTTTTCATATAATATTTAAACAATTAAAACTTTTTATTATTCATCTATATTATTTCTTATTTTAAGAATAGCTATTTTATTAAATAAATCTCTAATTTTTATAATATATTTTTTTCTCTCATATACTGAAAAATATTCTTTAGAATCTAAAATATTAAAAATATTAACAAATTTTAAAGCATATTCATATGAAATTATTAATAATGGTTTTTTAATATTTAATAAACGTAAAGATTCATTTTCATAATTTATCATACATTTAACTAAAAAATCTATATTAGATTCATAAAAATTATAAATTGATTTATTAAACTCATTATTTAATATAATATCCTTATATTTAATAATAATATTTTTATTTCTACATCAAATTAAATTATAAATACTATTAATATTTTGTAAATATAAAGATAATCTTTCTAAACCATATGTAATCTCTACTAAAACAGGTACACAATCGATATTAGCCATTTTTTGAAAATATGTAAACTGAGTAACTTCTATTCCATCTAATCATACTTCTCAACCATAACCATTAGCCCCTAAAGTAGGGTTTTCTCAATTATCTTCTATAAATTTTAATTCACATTTATTAAAATTTATACCTAAATATTTTAAAGAATTAATATACATATCTTGTATATTAATAATAGAAGGTTTTATAATAACTTGAAATTGATAATATTGTGATAATTTATTAGATAAAATATTTCCAAATTTACTATCCACTGGCCTCCTACATAATTGAATATAAGAATAAAAAATTTTATTTTTTTTTATTGAACTAAAAAATGTTATAGGATGAAAAGTTGCAGCACCTACTTCAATATCAATTGGTTGTACAACACAACATCCTAATTTATTTCAAAATTTAAACAATTTAAAAATTAATTTTTCAAAAGTTATCATTATATACTATAAATTATTTTAAATAAATTAATACAAATACAATTAAATATTTATTTAAATTAAAATATTTTAATCTAAATTTCTATTTAAAATTTCTACATAAGCCATAGGCGCGCAATCACCTTTTCTAAAACCACATTTTAAAATTCTCAAATAACCTCCTTTATAATTTTTAAATCTTGGAGCCAATATAAAAAATAATTTATTTATTACATTTTTATCACCTATCTTAGAAATTAATAATCTTCTGTTAAATAAATTATTTTTTTTTGAAATATTTAACAAAGGTTCAAAAAATCTTCTTAATTCTTTAGCTTTAAACAAAGTAGTTTTAATAATTTCAAAATTTATTAAAGATATAATCATATTTTTAAACATAGATTTTCTATGACTACTATTACGATTAAATTTACGACCAATCTTTTTATGACGCATAATATTATTTCCTATAAATTACTTATTTTTAATTTTCTTAGGAGGCCAATTTTTTAATTTCATACCTAATTTTAAATTTTTTAAAGATAAAATATTTTTAATTTCAGTTAGTGACTTTTTGCCTAAATTAGGAGTTTTTAATAAATCAAATTCTGTTTTTTGAACTAAATCACCTATATAATTTATATTTTCTGTTTTTAAACAATTTGCAGATCTAACTGTAAGTTCTAAATCATCAACAGATGATAATAATACAGGATTAAATTTAAATTTTTTTTTTTTTTTTTTATATAAATAATTATCTTTTAATTCAACAAATGTTTTTAGTTGATTGTATAAAATAGTCGAAGCTTTTCTAATAGCTAATTCAGGATCTAAAGTGCCATTAGTTTTAATATCAATTATTAATCTATCTAAATCATTTCTATCTTTAAATCTAGTTGATTCTATATTATATGAAATATATTTTATAGGAGAAAAAAATGAATCTAAAAATAATCTATTAATAGATGAATTTTCTTTATTTTTAAAATTATTCTTCTTATCAGAAGCAGAAATAAATCCTATTCCTAATTCTATTTTAAGCTTCATATTAATAGAACAATTTTTATCTGTTATATTACATATTATATGATTTTTATTATGTATATAAATTTCTTTATCACATACAATATCAGAAGCTGTAACATTACATATGCCTTTTTTTTTTATATAAGCATAAACATATTCACTATCTCCATCAATTCTTAAATATACACCTTTTAAGTTTAAAAGAACTTCATTAATATCTTCTAATAAACCATCTTTAACACTAAATTCATGTAATACACCTTCAATTTCAACTTCAGTAATAGAATATCCAGGCATAGAAGATAATAAAATTCTTCTTAACGAATTACCTATAGTATGACCAAAACCTCTTTCTAGAGGTTCTAAAATTATTTTAGAATGATTTGATGATATCTTTTTAACATCTATAATTTTAGGTTTTAAAAATTTATAAGGAAATTCAAACATATTTATATAAACAAAATTAAATTAATATAATTATTTAGAATAAAATTCTAAAATAAGATGTTCTTGAATATCAAATAAAATCATAGAACGTTTAGGAATAAATTTAAAAATACCTTCCATTTTATCAAAATTTATATCTAATCAAATTGGTTTATCTTTTTTGTTATATATATCTAATGAATATTTAATTCTAATTTGATTTTTACATTTAGGATTTATTTTAATTATATCATTAGGTTTAACTAAATAAGAAGGTATATTAACTGTTTTATTATTAACTAATATAGACTTATGACTTACTAGTTGTCTAGCTTCAGCTCTTGTAACTGAAAAACCCATTCTATAAACTATATTATCTAATCTTCTTTCTAATAATTTTAATAAATAATTACCAGTATTTCCTTTATATTTTATAGATTTATAATAATAATTAATAAATTGTTTTTCTAATATACCATAAATTCTTTTTAATTTTTGTTTTTCTCTTAATTGTATTCCATAATCTGAAATTCTACCTCTTTTATAAAAATGTTGACCAGGCAAACGATCTATTTTACATTTAGTATCAATATTTCTTATATTAGATTTTAAAAATAAATCCGTACACTCTCTTCTACTTAATTTTAATTTAGGACCTATATATTTAGACATATATTTATAAAATTTAAACTCTTCTTTTTTTAGGAGGACGACAACCATTATGTGGTATTGGAGTAATATCACTTATATTAGTAATATTAAAACCGGCTAAATTTAACGCTCTTATACTAGAATCTCTTCCAGGACCAGGACCGCTTATTTTAATCTCTAAATTTTTAATTCCATAATTTTTAATTATTTCAGAACATTTTTCTACAGCTATTTGAGCTGCAAAAGGAGTTGATTTTCTAGAACCTTTAAAACCGCAACTACCAGCGGTAGTTCAACCTAATATATTTCCACTTAAATCAGTTATACTAACTATAGTATTATTAAATGAAGCATATATATAAACAACACCATTTAAAAGTTTTTTGTTAAATTTTTTAATCTTTTTATTATTTTTAAATTTTTTAATCATAATATACCTATAAATTTATTTAATATATTTACGATTTTTTTTACAAGTTTTAGAATTATTTTTAGTTTTTTGTCCTCTTACAGGCAAACCTTTCTTATGTCGTATACCTTTATAACAATTAATATCTACCAAACGTTTAATATTTAACATAATTTCTCTTCTTAAATCACCTTCTACTAAATAATTAGAAATATTTTTTCTTATTAAATTTACTTCAGAACTATTTAAATCTTTAACAATTTTATAATAATTAATATTTAAATTATCACAAATTTTTTTAGAAATAGATTTACCTATTCCATAAATATATGTTAATGATACCATAATATTTTTATTATCAGGTATATTTATACCAGCTATTCTTACCATTTTATTACCTAAAATATATTATAAAATAAAATTATTTAACCTTGACGTTGTTTATGTTTAGGATTAATTTTACATATAACTCTAATAACTCTATTTCTTTTGACTATTTTACAATGACTACAAATTTTTTTAACAGAAGCTCTAACTTTCATATAATATTTTAAAAATAATTTTTCTTTAAAATTGATAAATATTTATTAGATATTAATAATGTTTGTATTTGAATAATTAAATCTATTATAACTACAACAATAATTAATAATGAAATACCACTTACAGAAAATGATAATTTTATTATTTCATTTATAAAATCAGGTATTAAACAAACTATAGAAATATAAATAGAATTAAATAATGTTAAACGTAAAACAATATTTTTAATTTTATTAGCAGTAAACATACCTGGTCTAATATTAGGAATATAAGCACCTACCTTTTTTAAATTATTAGAAATTTCAACGGGATTAAATATTAATAAAGTATAAAAAAAACAAAAAAATATAATAAATAATATATATATCAACAAATATAAAAATTGTTTAGGATAAAATAAATTAATAAAGAAAAATAAATTCTTAAAAATTAAATTATTATTTAACCATACAAATAATAAAGAAGGCAAAATCATAATACTAGATGTAAATATAGAAGGCATTACACCTGCAGAATTAATCTTTAAAGGTAAATACGTATCTTTAGAATTTATAAAAGAATATTTACTTCTTTGATATCCTTTAATAGCATATTGTATAAATATATTTCTTTGAGCTGTTTCAACTAAAACTATAAAATATATTATAAAAAATAAAAAAGAAAATACAAATAATAATTTAAATATATATAAAGAATTTAAGTTTATTAATTTAAAAAAATTTAATATTAAATTAGGTAAATTAGAAATAATATTAATAAAAATTATTATTGAAACTCCATTACCTAATCCATTTTCAGTAATTTTATCCGATAATCAAACCAAAAACATAGTACTAGTTACTAAACTAAGTATTGATGTAATTAAAAATATAAATTTAGTAACAACAATATTATTATATAAAATATTATATTTTAAAATTAAAAACGACAATAATGTAGACTGTATAATAGATAATAATAATGTTAAATATTTAATATAGTTATTAATTTTAAATTTTCCATTAATACCATCTTTTTTTAAATTAATAAAATATGGAATAATAACAGTTAATAATTGAATTATTATAGATGAAGATATATATGGCATTATACCTAATATAAATATTGAAGTATAAAACAAAGAACTATTAAAAAATAATTTAAAAAAATCTGTAAAATTATTATTATATTTATTTAATATATTGTTAAAATTAAATAATTTTATACCTGGTATAGGTATAAAATACCCTATTCTTAAAACTAATATAGTACAAAAAAAATAATATAATCTATTTTTTAATTCTTTTAAATTTTCAGATCTATTATCAAAAAGTATTTTGTTTATATTCATAATTTTTAAATTAAAATTTTAAATTAATATAAATAATTAATTAAATATTTAATTTCTTTTTAACTCCATTAGAAATTTTAATATTATTATCAATAATTATTATATTTTTATTATTAAAATTACCATTTAATATAATTTTTACACTATTTACATAATATGGTATAATTTTTTTTTTTTTTAATACTTTTATGCTTAATTTAGTATCATTATCTAATATATTTAAATCACATAAACGTACTTCAAAATTTTTTTTTTTATTAATAACTTTATTAAAACCAAATTTAGGAATACGACGATAAAACGGTGTTTGACCACCTTCAAAACATCTTTTGATCTTAAAACCAGATCTAGATTTTTGCCCTTTATGTCCTCTACCACAAGTTTTACCTAATCCTGTACTGGATCCTCTGCCTTTTCTTTTAAATTTAAATTTAGATTTTTTATTAGGCTTTAATTTATTTATCAATAACATTTTAATTAATAACCAAATTTTATTTTTATAAATAATATAATATACTTAAATATATAATTACAATAATTTTTATAATATTTTATATAAAATAAATTATAAATAAAAATTAAATTATATCTTTTAAAGATTTACCTCTTTTTAATGCAATATATAAAGGTGACTGCATTTTTGACAAAGTAATAATAGTAGCTTTTATAACATTTATAGGATTAGTTGATCCATAACATTTAGATAAAATATTTTTAATACCAACAGCCTCAAATACAGATTTCATAGATCTTCCTGCTATTATTCCTGTACCTTCACATGCAGGTTTAATAAAAATCTTAGTTCTTACATATCAACCATATACAGAATATCTAATAGTTTTTTTTTTATTTAATATTATACTAATCATATTTTTTTTAGATTTATTAATAGATTTTTGAATAGCTATAGGAACTTCCTTAGATTTTCCATATCCATAACCAACTTTACCTTTTTTATCACCTACTACAGTAAGAGCAGAAAAAGAAAAAATTCTACCACCTTTAACAGTTTTAGATATTCTATTAACACATATTAATTTTTCATAAAATTCATTATTATTCATATAATTTAATTACCTATAACATTTTTATTAAAATAATAAACCATATTTACGAGCACTATTTGCTAAAGCTTTAATTCTTCCATGATACTTAAAACCAGATTTATCAAAAACTACATTAAATATATTTTTTTTTAAACATTTTAAAGCAATATTTTTACCAATTATTTTGGAAATTTTAATATTATCAAATTTTAAATTTCTAAATGATTTTTGTAATGTAGAACAACTTAAAGCAACAAAAGATTTATTATTTTTAAAGTAAATAACTTGAGAATAAATATGTTTAGAAGTTTTATATACTACTAAGCGATATTTATTAATATTTTTTATATTAGAGCGAAATTTTTTACATCTACGTAAACGCAATATTTTTTTATTTATCATATAAATTATATTATTTAGTTTTTTTTTTATATTCTTTTATACGTACAAATTCATTTATATAACGAATACCTTTTCCTTTTCTATAACTTTCTGGTGGTCTAAAAGATCTTATTCTTGCAGATACTTGGCCTACTAATTGCTTATCATAACCTCTTACAACAATTTCATTAGATGTAGGACAAGTTATATTAATATTATCAGGTATTAAATAAGTTATAATATGAGAAAATCCAATATTTAAATTTAATATATTATCTTTTATAAAAGCTTTATATCCTATTCCTATTAAAATTAATTTTTTCTCAAAATTTTTATATAAACCAATAATATTATTATTAATAATTGATCTTAAAGTTCCTAATATATTTTTTTTATTACTATATTTTTTTAACTTTAAATAAATTAATTTTTTTTCTTCATTAAATATAATATTTATACAATTTGGTATTTTATTTTTTATAATTAAATTACCTTTAATACAATAAATATATTTTGTTTTTATTTTTATAATTATATCATCTAATACTATAATAGGTTTTTTAGCTATACGAGACATTTTAATCCTAAAAAATATAACAAAGTATTTCTCCACCAGTCTTTAATTTATAAGCTTGTTTATCAGTTAATAAACCTAAATTAGTGGATATTATTAAAGTTCCTAAATTAGAATATATAATAGGTAAATTATTATAATTATTATAAATTCTTAAACTAGGTTTACTAATTCTTTTAATTATATTTATTACCGGTTTATTTAAAAAATATTTTAAATTAATTAAAATTTTTTTAATTTTATTATTAAATAATAAACTATAATTTTTTATATATCCTTCATTAAATAATATTTTTGTAATAGATTCTTTAATTTTAGAATGATAAACAATAACATTATCTTTTTTAGATAATTGACCGTTTCTTATTATAGTTAACATGTTTCCTATAGGATCTTGTAAACTCATAAATCACCTTTAATTTTAATTAAATTAAAATATTATCAACTTGACTTCTTTAATCCAGGTATATAACCTTTAGAAGCAAATTCTCTAAATTTAATTCTACTTAAACCAAATTTCCTTAAATAACCATGTGGTCGTCCTGTTATAATACATCTATTTTTACTACGTATATAACTAGAATCCTTAGGTAATAATTGTAATTTAATAATGGCTTTTCATCTATTTACATTACTAGTTTTATTATTAGAAATTATTTTTTTTAAAGTTAATCTTTTTCTAAAATATTTATTAATTAAAAATCTTCTTTTTTTTTCACGCATTATAATTGATTTTTTAGTCATAAAAAACTCATTTATTTATTAAAAGGGAATAATAATTTTTTAAACAAATAAGAGGATTTATCAAAACCACAATTATTTAATACTATAGATATATTCATTCCATGTATATGTTTTGCTTTTTCATAATTTATTTCAGGAAATATTGTATGTTCTTTTATACCAATATTTAAATTTCCATTTAAATCTATACATTTTCTAGAAAATCCTCTAAAATCTCTAATCCTAGGAATAACAATAAAAATTAATCTATCTAAAAAATTTCACATATTTTTTTTTCTCAAAGTAACTTTACAACCTATAGGCATGTTTTTTCTTATTTTAAAATTAGATATAGATTTTTTAGATTTAGTTATAATAGCTTTTTGAGAAGATATTAATTCTATATTATTCAATATAATTGAAAAATTTTTTTTATCAAAATTTTTAATATTTAAACCTACATTTATAACTATTTTAATTAATTTTGGAACTTGCATTATAGATTTATAATTAAATTTATTTATGATTTTTTTAATAATATTTTTTTTATATAAAATATATAATTTACTCATAATTTTATAAAAGTTTTAACTTATTAAGTTTTAAATAACGAATTTTTTTATTATTTTTATACATAAAACCTATTTTAGATATTTTATTATTTTGATTACAAATATGACTAATATTAGAAATATCTATAAAAGATTCTTTTTTAATAATACCGCCTATAATATTATTAGATGGAATAGATTTTTGATGTTTATAAACAACATTTAATCCATCTATTATAACCTTTTTTCTTTTATGTAAAATTTTTTTTATTATACCTGTTTTACCCTTATCTTTACCTGAAATTATTATAACCTTATCATTAACTTTATATTTATTTGCCATATATTTATTATACCTAATAATTATTTTATATTACTTCTGGAGCTAAAGATATAATTTTCATAAATTTTTCATTACGTAATTCTCTAGTTACTGCTCCAAATATTCTAGTACCTAACGGAAAATAATTTACATTTAATATCACACAAGCATTATTATCAAATTTAATTCATGAACCATCTGATCTACGTATACCATATTTAGTTCTAACTATAACAGCTGTTAATACCTCTCCTTTTTTTACTTTACTTTTAGATATAACTTCTTTAACAGCTACTTTAACTAAATCACCTATTTTAGCATAACGTTTTCTAGAACCACCTAAAACCTTAATACACATAACTAATTTAGCGCCTGTATTATCAGCTACTAATAATAAAGATCTCTCTTGTATCATAATATTATATATATTTTTTAATAAATTTTTTAAAAATTCAAGATTTTTTTTTAGAAATAGGTTTAGATTGTTCTATTTCTATATAATCATTTATATTACATAAATTATTGCTATCATGAACATAAATACTATTTTTCTTTTTAATATATTTTTTATAAATTTTATGTTTAATTATTTTTATAATCAATACTTTTATAGTTTTAAATGATTTTTTTTTTATTACTATACCTTTTAATGTTTTTTTCATTATTTTTAATACTTATAATAGTTTTAATCAAAGAAATTTTTTTTTTACATAACCTTATTAAATTATTATTTTTTAAATTTTTTAAAAAAAATTTATATTTTAAATCAAACAGTTCCCTATATAAACAATATAATTTTTTTTTTAAATCATTATAATTTTTATTATTTAAATTATTTAATATTTTCATATAGATTCTTCTTTATATACTAAAATTGTTTTAACACATAATTTAGCTCCTGCTAATTTAAATACTTTTTTAACTAAGTTTTCACTTATTCCTTCGACTTCATATAAAATTTTACCAGGTTTAACTACTGCAACTCAATATTCTACATTTCCTTTACCTTTTCCCATACGAACTTCTAAAGGTTTTTTAGTTATAGGTTTATCTGGAAATATTCTTATTCACATTTTTCCATTATTTTTTACAAATCTAGTTATCACTTTACGGGCAGATTCTATTTGCCTTGAAGTTATACTACCTCTAGTAATAGCTTTTAAACCATACATACCAAAATTAACTTTACTATCTAAAGAAAATCCTTTATTACGACCTTTTTGATACTTTCTATATTTAGTTTTTTTAGGTTGTAACATAAATGCATGTTCCTATTAATTAATAAACATTAAATTTTATTTTTATTTGATAATTTTTTTATATAATTTATATTTATTCTATTTGTACTTTTCAATAAATAATATTTATCTAAAATTTCTCCTTTAAAAATTCATACTTTTATGCCTATTACTCCATAATTAGTAAAAGCTTCAGAAAATCCATAATCTATGTTAGCTCTTAAAGTATGCAAAGGAATTCTACCTTCTTTATATCACTCTTTTCTAGCTATTTCAACACCAGATAATCTTCCACTAACTTTAATTTTTATTCCTTTAGCACCCAAGCGCATAGCATTGGAAATACATCTTTTAATAACTCTTCTAAACATTATTCTTCTTTCTAATTGAATTGAAATATTACGAGAAACTAAATAAGCATCTAATTCAGGTTTTCTTATTTCAAATATATTAATTTGACATGGAACTTCTGTAATTAATCTTATTCTTGTTCTTAATTTATCTACATCTTCTCCTTTTTTACCTATAACAATACCAGGTCTAGCTGTATATATAGTTATTTTAATACTTTTTGCAGGTCTTTCAATAATTATTTTAGAAACTAAAGCTCTAAATAATTTTTTTTCTAAATAAGTTCTTACTAAATAATCATTATATAATATATTAGAAAAATTTTTATTATTAGATATTCAAGAAGAATTTCATGTTTTTATAATACCTAATCTTAAAATATTAGGATTAACTTTTTGACCCATTTTAAATATCCTTTTTATTATTATTTGATAAAAATATTGTAATATGACTAGTACGTTTAAGAATATAATCTACTTTTCCTTTAGCTCTAGGAAATATTCTTTTTATTAAAGAACCATTATCAACATAAATTTTAGATATTACTAAATCATTATAATTAAGTTTAAAATTATTTATAGCATTCTGTATTACAGAACATAAAACTTTCTTAATTATAAAAGCAGCTTTTTTATTAATAAAATTTAATATATTTAAAGCTACATCAACTTTTTTATTTTTAATTAAATTAGTTACTAATCTTATTTTAGTAGAAGACGATCTAACATATTTTAATTTAGCATAAACTTCCATAAATAATTACCAAAATATATTATTATTTTTTAACTTTTTTATTATTTATAAAATGACCTTTGTAAGTTCTTGTAGGAGAAAATTCACCTAATTTATGACCAACCATTTCTTCTGTAATATAAACAGGTATATGATATCTACCATTATGAACAGATATAGTTAATCCTATCATATTAGGTAAAATAGTAGAACGTCTTGATCAAGTTTTTAAAGGTCTTTTATCATTATTTTCTAGCGCTTTTTTAACTTTATTAAATAAATGAATATCTATAAAAGGACCCTTTTTAAAAGATCTAACCATAAATTCATAATTCCTTATATAATTAAATTATTTTTTTATTCTAGATTTAACAATAAATTTTACAGTACGTTTGTTATGTCTAGTTTTTTTTCCTTTACACTTAATTCCAAATGGTGTAACAGGATGTTTACCAAAATTACGACCTTCACCACCTCCATGAGGATGATCAACAGGATTCATAGCAGTACCTCTCACTGTAGGCCTTGTTCCTAATCAACGAGAACAACCTGCTTTACCTAAAGTTTTCAACATATGTTCTGAATTACCTACTTCACCTAAAGTAGCTAAACAATTAGAATATATTTTTCTTAATTCACCAGATTTTAATCTTAAAGTTGTGTATTTATCATCTCTTACTATTAATTGAGCATATGAACCTGCAGATCTTACTAATTGTCCTCCTTTGCCAATTTTAATTTCTATATTATGAACCAAAGAACCTAAAGGAATTTTATGTAAAGGCATACAATTACCAACTTTAATTTCAACATTTTCTCCTGAAATAATTTTATCACCTATCTTTAGATTTTTAGGATACAAAATATATCTTTTATCACCATCTTTATAAAAAATTAATGCTATAAAAGAAGATCTATTAGGATCATATTCTATTCTATTTACAGTACCTAAAATATTAAATTTATTTCTTTTAAAATCTATTAATCTATATCTTCTTTTATGTCCACCTCCAATATGTCTTACAGTTATCCTTCCGTAATTATTTCTACCTCCAGTTTTTTTTATACCCTTAATTAAAGATTTTAAAGGTTTTCCTTTATATAAAAAATCACATACTACTTTTGTTTTATGTCTCCTTCCGGGAGAAGTAGACTTATATTTAATTATAGACATATTATATAATTTCCAATAACTTTTAAATATTATTAATTTTTAAATTATTTTTTTTAAAATAAATATAAGCTTTTTTCCAAATTTTAATTTTATTTTTTTTGCTTTTCTTATTTTTAATTACCTCTTTAACAATTAAAGTTCTAATTTTATTAACTTTTATATTATATATAATTTCTATAGCTTGTATAATTTTAAATTTATTACAATTCTTATTAACTTTTCATACTATAACATTATTAAATTTAGAAATAAAAGATAATTTTTCTGTCAAATGTTGTTTAATTAAAATATTATTAAAATTAAATATTTTCATTTAATAACCTTTTTTCTATTATTTTTATAGAATTTAAATTAAAAACAATACTTTTGTAAGAAACTAAATCTATAACATTTATATGAAAAACATCACATACTTTAAAATTATATAAATTACGTGAAGATAATATTAAATTATTATCTAATTTATCTATAATTAATAAACATTTATATAATTTAATAAAATTAAAATAATTAATAAAATTTTTAGTTTTAGGTTTATCAATACATATATTATTTAATATATAAATATTATTTTTATAATCTTTAAATAATTTAGATAAAATCATTTTAAATGCTAATTTATAAACTTTTTTATTAATTTTAATATTATATTTTTTAGGTTTAGAAGCAAAACATACACCACCAGATCTTCAAATCGGACTTCTTATGCAACCTGATCTAGCTCTTCCAGTACCTTTTTGTCTTCACGGTTTTTTTTTAGAACCAGAAACTTCTGATCTAGATTTTTGACATACATTTCCTTTTCTTTGATTTTTTTGATAAGATATTATAACTTGATGGACAAGAAAATTATTAAATTTAATACCAAAAACATCATTTGATAATAATATTTTTTTATCTGAATCAAACAATTTAATATACATTATTTTATTTTTTATTATTTTTAACAGTAGACTTTATATATAAAAAACTTTTATTATAACCAGGAACAGAGCCTTTTACTAATAAAATTTTTTTATTTAAATCTAAATCTATTATTTTAAGATTTTGTATTGTAACTTTTTCATTTCCTAAATGACCACACATTTTTTTACCTTTAAATACTCTACCTGGAGTTTGATTTTGTCCTATAGATCCAGGAACTCTATGAGATAAAGAATTACCATGAGAACTATCTTGAGATTTAAAATTTCATCTCTTAATAGTTCCTGCAAAACCTTTACCTTTACTATAACCTGTTATATCAACATTATTAATATTTTCAAATAATTTTAAACTTAAAGATTGTCCAATTTTATTATGTAAATTTTTTATATATGGTATACTTCATAATCCACCTATACCAGGTTTCAAATTATTATTAACAAAAAATTTTTTTATAGGTCTAATAACTTTTTTATTATTAACTTTTTCTAAAGTTATTTGTACTTTATTAATATTGTAATTTATTAAAGATATTATATTATTATATATTTTTATAACAGTAATAGGAATAGATACATTATTTTTATCAAATATTCTAGTCATTCCAATTTTTATACCAATTAAAGCTATCATATTATATTTACCTAACCTAAACTTATTTTAACATCTACCCCTGAAGCTAAATCTAACTTCATTAAAGCATCAACTGTTTTTTCTGTAGGTTTAACTATATCAATTAATCTTTTATGAATTCTAATTTCATATTGATCTCTAGCATCTTTATCAACATGAGGAGAAGTCAAAACAGTAAATTTTTTTATTGAAGTAGGTAAAGGAACTGGACCACATATACGAGCTCCTGTTTTCTTAGCAGTCTCAACTATTTCTACAGTAGATATATCTATTAATCTATGATCAAAAGATTTTAATCTAATACGAATTCTTTGATTTTTCATAATAAATTTAATTTAATTAATTATTTTAATATTTTACTTACTATTCCTGCACCTACAGTACGACCCCCTTCTCTAATAGCAAAACGTAAACCTTCATTCATAGCTATAGGACAAAATAATTTAACTAATATTTTTATATTATCACCAGGCATTACCATTTCTACTCCTTTAGGCAATTTTATAGTACCTGTAACATCTGTTGTTCTAAAATAGAATTGAGGTCTATAACCATTTAAAAAAGCAGTATGTCTACCACCTTCTTCTTTAGTTAACACATAAACTTCACACTCAAAATTAGTATGAGGATTAATAGTACCAGGTTTAGATAATACTTGCCCTCTCTCTATTTCTTCTCTTTTTATACCTCTTAATAAAATACCAACATTTTCACCTGCTCTACCTTCGTCTAACATTTTTCTAAACATCTCTACGCCAGTACATATAGATTTTTTAGTATCTCTTATACCAACTATTTCTACTTCTTCTCCAACTTTTATTATACCTCTTTCTATTCTACCAGTTACAACAGTTCCTCTTCCAGATATAGAAAAAATATCTTCAATAGGTAATAAAAAAGATTTATCAACATCTCTTTTAGGAGATGGTATATAATTATCTAAACAATCAGCTAATTCTAATATTTTATCTTCTCAAATTTTATTTCCTTCTAAAGCTTTTAAAGCTGAACCTCTTATAATAGGAGTTTCATCGCCAGGAAATTCATATTTATTTAAAAGATCTCTAATTTCCATTTCAACTAACTCTAACAATTCAATATCATCAACCGCATCGCATTTATTTAAAAATACAACTATATAAGGAACTCCAACTTGTCTAGCTAATAAAATATGTTCTCTAGTTTGAGGCATAGGTCCGTCAGTAGCGGCAACAACTAAAATAGCTCCATCCATTTGAGCAGCACCTGTAATCATGTTTTTAATATAATCAGCATGACCTGGACAATCTACATGAGCATAATGTCTATTAGATGTATCATATTCAACATGTGATGTATTAATAGTAATACCTCTTTGTTTTTCTTCAGGAGCATTATCTATTTGGTCAAAAGCTTTAGCTTCACCGCCATATTTAGATGCTAATATAGTTGTTATAGCTGACGTCAAAGTAGTTTTACCATGATCTACATGACCTATTGTACCAACATTTAAATGTAATTTAGAACGTTCAAATTTTTTTTTAGACATTTTAATAAATTCCTATAAATTATTTTTTCTAATATCTATAATTTTTTTACAAATATATTCCGGAGCTTTTAAATATTTATAAAACTCCATTGTATATAATGCTCTACCTTGTGTATAAGATCTTAAATCAGTCGCATATCCAAACATTTCAGACAAAGGAACATATGAACTAATTAATTTACCTAATAGTATATCACTTATACTATTTATAATACCTCTTCTTTTATTTAAATCACCTATAACATCACCCATATATTTTTCAGGAGTTTCAACTTCTACTTTCATGATAGGTTCCAATAAAATTGGATTAGCTTTTAAAAAAGCTTTTTTAAATGCAATTGAAGCAGCCATTTTAAATGCTATTTCTGAAGAATCAACATCATGATAAGAACCAAAAAATAACCTTATTTTAACATTACAAACAGGGTAACCAGCTAAAGGACCTGATATAAATTGTTCTTTAATACCTTTTTCAATAGCAGATATATATTCATTAGGTATAACTCCTCCTTTTATATCATTAATAAACAAATAACCATTTTTAGATAAATTTAATTCCGATTTATCTAATGGATATAAATCTATAACAACATGTCCATATTGTCCTCTTCCACCTGTTTGTTTAATATATTTTCCTTCAATATTATTTATTTTATTTAAAATTGTTTCTCTATAAGAAACTTGTGGTTTTCCTATATTACAGTTAACATTAAATTCCCTTTTCATTCTATCTACAATTATTTCTAAATGCAATTCTCCCATGCCAGAAATTATAGTTTGATTAGATTCATTATTATAACAACTTTTAAAAGACGGATCTTCTTTCACTAATCTGGACAAAGCAATAACCATTTTTTCTTGATCTAATTTTGTTTTAGGTTCTAATGAAATAGAAATAACAGGTACAGGAAATTCTATTTTTTCTAAAATTATAGGATTATTTATATCACATAAAGTATCTCCAGTAAATACATTTTTTAAACCTATAGCAGCTGCTATATCACCTGCAAATAATTCTTTAATTTCTTCTTTTTTATTTGCATGCATTTGTACTATTCTTCCTATTCTTTCTTTTTGATTTTTATTAGAATTTAAAACAATATCACCTGATTTAATATAACCAGAATATACTCTTAAAAACGTTAAATTACCAACATAAGAATCATTAGCTACTTTAAAAGCTAAAGCACAAAAATACTCTTTATCACTTATATTTCTTTCAATATTAACCAAATTATTTTTAATATCTAAACCATTAATTTTAAATAAATCTTTAGGATTAGGTAAATAATCAATAACACAATCTAATAATAACTGTATACCTTTATTTTTAAAAGCTGATCCACAAGTTACTAGTAAAACTTCATTATTTAATACCTTTTTTCTAAGAGAATTTTTTATTTCATTAATAGTAAAATTTTCTCCATTTAAATATTTGAACATTAATTCATCTGAAGAGTCTGCTACAAATTCAATTATTTTATTTCTTCAATTATAAGTTAATTTTAATAAATTTTTATTTAATTTACTAATATGAAAATTTAAACCATTATTATCGTTTTCTCAAATTATAGATTTCATACTTACTAAATCTATCAAACCTTTAAATGAATTTTCTACACCCAAAGGAATTTGTATAGGTATAACTTTAATTTTAAATTTATTTTCAAGTTCATTAATAACTTTAAAAAAATTAGAACCTAAACGATCCATTTTATTTATAAAAGCTATTCTAGGAACTTTATATCTATTAACTTGATTTCATACAGTTTCTGATTGAGGTTGAACGCCTCCTACAGCACAATATACCATTATAGCTCCATCCAAAACTCTCATAGATCTTTCAACTTCAATAGTAAAATCTACATGTCCAGGTGTATCAATAATATTAATTTTATGATCATTATATTGATTAAATGTTCCTGATCAAAATGTAGTTGTAGAAGCAGAAGTAATTGTTATACCTCTTTCTTGTTCTTGTTCCATTCAATCCATAGTTGCAGTTCCATCATGCACTTCACCTATCTTATAATTCACTCCTGTATAATATAAAATACGTTCAGTAATAGTAGTTTTTCCAGCATCTATATGAGCGCTAATACCAATATTTCTATATCTCGAAATAGGAGTTTTACGTAACATTTAATTCCTCTTATTATAACAATATAATATTATCATCTATAATGTGCAAAAGCTTTATTGGCATCTGCTATTCTATGTACTTCATCTCTTTTTTTAATAGATAATCCTCTCTTATTAATAGAATCAAATAATTCATCAGTTAAATTTAATATAATATTTCTATTAGATCTATTTCTAGCAGAATATATTATTCAACGCATTGCTAAAGTGTTAGCTCTTATAGGTCTAATTTCAATAGGTATTTGATATGTAGTACCTCCTACTCTTCTAGTTTTAATTTCTACTATAGGTTTAACGTTATTAATGGCTATTTCTAACAATTTAATTTTATTATCATTACATTTAGATTCAAGTAAATCTAAAGATTTATATAATATATTTTCTGCTATAGATTTCTTACCATTTAACATTAATAAATTTATAAATTTACTAACTAATTCAGAATTATAAACTATATCAGGTAAAATTTTATGTTTATTAAATATACGACGACGAGACATAAAACCTCTTAATTATTAACTAATTATTCTTTTTAACTCCATATTTAGATCTAGAATTTCTTCTATCTTTCACTCCAGTACAATCCAAAGATCCTCTTATAACATGATATCTTACACCAGGTAAATCTTTAACTCTTCCACCTCTTATTAATACTACAGAATGTTCTTGTAAATTATGACCTTCTCCTGGAATATAAGCTGTAACTTCAATATTATTAGTCAAACGAACTCTACATACTTTTCTTAAAGCAGAATTAGGTTTTTTAGGTGTAGTAGTATATACTTTAATACATACACCTCTTTTTTGAGGACATTTATCTAATGCAGCAACATTATTTTTTATATTTTTTATTTTTCTGCATTTACGAACTAATTGATTAATTGTAGTCATTTATAAATATTTACCTATCTATTATGAAATATATAAATAATAAAATATAAATTTATAAAATAAATTTAATAAAATTTATAAAAATTATAATTTATATAAATTTTAAAAAATAATTTATAAATATATATTATATTTTATAAATTTAATTTATAATATATAATAAAATTATATAATATATTTTATAAAAAATATTTTTTTTTAATAAAATATTATAAATTTTTATTTATGGCGTGTTAGCAAATTGGTAATGCAGTGGATTGCAAACCCACAGAACTCGGTTCAATTCCGAGACACGCCTTTTATAAAAACAATTAATAAATATAATTTCACTAAGCCCAAGTGGTGAAAAGGTAGACACAAGGGACTTAAAATCCCTTAGTTTTTTATAACTGTGCGGGTTCAAATCCCGCCTTGGGTAAAATCTATTATAATAATTCAAAATTAACAATTATCGAATTAAAAATAAAATTTTAATGTCAATTCTAAAATTAATTACCTATCCAAATAAAATATTAAGAAAAAAAACTAATAAAATAATAAAATTTGATAATAAATTAAATAAAAATATAAATAATATGTTTGATACTATGAATTATTACAATGGTATAGGATTAGCTTCTAATCAAGTAAATATTAATAAATCTTTAGCTGTAATTAATATAAAAAATAATAAATTAATACTAATAAACCCTAAAATAATAAAAAAAAAACAAAAAATTAAAATTAAAGAATCTTGTTTATCAATACCTAATAAAATTTACATAACAACAAGATATAATTATATCATAATAAAAACAAACAATAACAAAGGAAAAATATTAAAATTAAAATTTAAGGGATTATTATCAATATGCACACAACACGAAATAGATCATTTAAAAGGCAAATTAATTATTGATTTTTAAAATATTAAAATAAATATGAATAAACTTAAAATAGTTTTAATAGGAACACAAAAATTTGCATATAAACAATTTAAAAAAATAATAAAAAAATATAAAAAAAATATTGTAGCAATTATTACAAAAAAAAAAAATCATTATACTAAAAATCTATCAATAAAAAATAATATTAAATTATTTGAAGTCAAAAATAAAGAAGAAATTATAAAATTATTTAAAAAAAAAATTATAAAATCAAATATTGATTTAATATTAATAATAGAATTTAGTATCATATTACCAAAATTTATAATTAAAATACCAAAATTAGGATGTTATAATATACATCCCTCTCTATTACCTAAATGAAAAGGACCTTCTCCAATACAATATACATTATTATCAGGAGATAAAAAAACAGGTATAACTATAATTAAGATAAATAAAAAAATAGACAATGGAAATATAATTTGACAAAAAAAATGCAATATATCTAAAAATGATAATTATATTTCTTTATATAATAAATTGATTAATTTATCAAAAAAAATAATAAATAAAATAATAAAAAAAATATATTTAAATAAAATTTTAGAATTAAAACAACATATAATATATAAAAAAAATTATACATATAAAATAAAAAAATCAGATGGTATAATAAATTGAAATAATTCAGCTGAAAAAATAAACAGACAAATAAAAGCATTCTATAAATGGCCTAAAACATTTTTTTATTATAAAAAAAATATAATATTTATATGAAAAATTAAAATAATTAAAAATAATAATAAAAAATATAAAATAGGAGAAATAATAGATTATAATAATAAAAATTTTAAAGTACAAACAAGTAATAGAATTATACAAATAATTGAAATACAATTACAAGATAGAAAAAAAATGAATATCAAACAATTTTTTAATTCTAAACCAAATTTTTTTTTAAAAGGCGATATATTAAAATAATATTAAAATAATTATTTTTTATATAATAATTTATATAAAAATATTCCATTTGAAACAGAAACGTTTAAAGAATTAATATTTAAAATAGGTATTTTTAATAAAATATTGCATTTTTTTTTAATATTATTTTTAATACCTTTTTCTTCTGAACCTAATATTAAAGATATTTTATTATAATTATTATTAAAATTACTCAACAAACTAATAGATTTTAAACATGTTCCAATCACATAAACATTATATTTATATAATAAATCAATTATTTTATATAAATTTTTGCATTCAAAAATATTAATTTTATATATAGATCCTGAAGATGTTTTATGAACAATATTATTATAAATTGAAGCAGAATCTTTCTTTGAAATTATTATACAATCAACACCAAAAGCCACTGCAGTTCTTATACATGAACCTAAATTATAAGGATTATTAATTCTATCTAATATTAAAATAAAGACAAATTTTTTATTTAATAATTTAATTAAATCATTTTTTTTAAAATTAAATATATTATTATTTATAACAGCTAATATTCCTTGATGATTTATGTTTTTATTAGACAAATAATTAAAATAATTTTTATGAACTAAATTAATTTTTATAAAATATTTATTTGATAAATATTTTATTTTTTTAAATTTTATATCAAATCTATTATTAACTAAAAATATTTCTTTTATAAATTTATATTTAAATTTAATTAAATTTTTAACTACATTTATTCCATAAAAATAATTATTCATTATCATAAATAATAATATATTTTTTAATAAAAGGATAATTCTTTAAAAAACGATTTAAATCTAAATTAGTCATATTTAATTCAAAATAATATTTTATACCATCAAAACTATATTCTTTAATAATAAAATTATTTTTATACAAAAAACTATGTATAATTTTTAGTATACTTAAATTTATACATAATTTACATTTAATATAAAATTTTGAAAAAAAATAATTTATATAATCACATATAAAATTTATTCCTAAATTATATTTAGCCGATATTAATATTTTTTTTAAATTATAATCTATACTTGGAATAAGATTTTTAATCTTATCTATTTTATTAAAAATTTGTATAATAGGTATATTTTTTTTTAATATTTTATCTAACATTAAATTAACTATATTAATATTTTCACTAAAATACATATTAGATATATCTATTACGTGTAAAATTAACTTAGAATTATTTATTTCATTTAAAGTAGATTTAAAAGCTTTTATTATAGTAATAGGTAAATCTTTAATAAAACCAATAGTATCTGATATTAATATTCTTTTAATATTATTATTATATTTAATTCTTTTTATATAAGTATCTAAAGTACTAAAAAAAGTATTTGTATTCATTATATTATATTGAGTATTAGTCAATAAATTAAATAAAGTTGATTTACCTGAATTAGTATATCCTACTAATGAAACAGTAAAAATATTTGATGCAGATCTTAAAAGTTCACTTTTAGACTTTTGATAATTAATTTTATTTAATTTAAATTTTATTAAATTAATTTTTTTTTTTATAATTCTTTTATCTATTTCAATTTGTTTTTCACCTGGACCTGAAATATTTTTAATTCCACCTCTTTGTCTTTCTAAATGACTTCATCTATTTACTAATCTAGTATTTAAATAATTTAAATATGCTAATTTAATTTGTAATTTACCAAAATAAGTACTGGCTTTATTCTTAAATATATTCAATATAATATTAGTTTTATCTAAAATATTACAATTTAAATAATTATATAAATTTCGTTCTTGAGTTCTTTTTAAAATTACATTTAATAATATATAATTAATATTATGTTTTTTAACTAAATTTTTAATTTCTAATAGTTTACCTATATTAATATAATATTTATTATTTGGAATATTAATTAAATATTTTATTAATTTAAAAATTATAAAATTAGAAGATATAACCAATTTTTTGAACTCAATAATATCATTTTCCATAATAATATTTCTTTTAGAACTTATAAAAATAGATATACATTTATCTATAAATTTTTTCAAATAAAATTCCTTATAAATATTCTAAATTAAAAATTTAATATAATTTTTAATAATTTTTAAACAATTTTTATTATTATAAACTATAAAACTATTGTTATATCATCTTTTAATTCATTTTAATTGATTTTTTACTAATATAAAAGTTTTACTTATAGTATCTTTAATCATATCTTCATAAGATATTTTAGAATCTAAATATAATCACATTTGTTTATAACCAATACATTTCATAGATGGTTTATTAATATTTAAATCTTTTCTATTATATAAATAATTAACTTCTTTTTCAAAACCAGAACTTAACATATAATAAAATCTATTAATTATTTTATGTTTATAATTATTATCTTTAAATAAAATTATTATTTTAATAAAATTAAAATTTAAATTAAATTTCAAATTATTTTTTAATAAAGAAACTTTTTTTCCAGAATGCATAAATATTTCCAAATTTCTCATAATTCTATATTTATCATTAATATGAATACTTTTAGAAACATCATAATCAATTTTTTTTAAAATATTATAAACATATTTATTACCATATCTATTAAATAATAATTTAATATGTTTTCTAATTCTAAAATTAGAATCAGGTAATATTCACAATCCATTAAATAATACATTATAATACATCATTGTACCACCAACTAAAAGTGGAATTTTGTTTTTTAAGTAAATAATTTTATAAATACTATTTAAAATATCAAAAAAAAAATTATTAACAGAATATACTTCTTTGGGATCTATAATATTTACTAAATAATGATTAATATCATTTAATATTTTTTTAGATGGTTTATCAGTACCAATATTCATATATTTATATATTAAAGCAGAATCTACACTAATAATTTCAAATGGAAATAATTTACATAATTCTATAGATATAATAGTTTTTCCTACAGCAGTAGGCCCTATTAAACAAAAAATATTATTTAATTTATTTAAAAACATATAAAATTTAATTATATATAAAATAATAAAATTAATTAATTAATAATTTATATAAACTTAATGATAATAAAATATAATATTTAATAAAATAATATATATAATATATTTAATATTAATAATAACACTTAATATATTTAATAATATAAAAATTATTTAAATTAAATTTAATATATTATTACCTAAATCAGTAAATGATTTTATATAAACAATTCTTTTATTATTATTTATAATATAAAAATAAAAATATAAATCACAAATAGGTAATAAATCTATATATTTATCAGATCACTCTACTAAACAAATATTTTTATTATTTAAATAATCATAAATTTCTAAATTATAAAAATCATATTTATTTTTAATATTATATAAATCAAAATGATATATAAAAAAATTTTTATATTTATATTCATTTATAATATTAAAGCTAGGACTATTTATTAATATATTTTTATTTTTTAATAAATTATATATTAAATTAATACAAAAAAATGATTTACCTACACCAATACAACCTTGAAAATACAAATAAATAGGATTTTTAATTAATAAAGAAAATTTAAATGATAAATTATTTAAGTCTTTAATACTATATATATTAATTTTTAAACTATAATATAACATTAATTATTATAATATAAATTAATTTAAAAAGCGGAAAACGAGACTCGAACTCGCAACAATAACCTTGGCAAGGTTACACTCTACCTATTGAGTTATTTCCGCAAAATTATTTAATAATATTAATATTATTTTTTAAAAAATTGTTTATAAAATAATAATTCATTAATAGATTCTTTAATGTCTAATAAAGCTATATGTTTATTAAGTTTAATAAAATTATTAAAATTAGGTATTCAATTATTTAATAACAATTTAATAGTTGTTACATCAATATATCTATAACTAAAATATGATTCTAATATAGGCATATATTTAAATAAAAATCTTCTATCTTGATAAACAGTATTACCACACATAGGAGAACAACCTTTAATAACTCATTTTTTTAAAAAATTTATAGTTAAATTTTGTGCAATTAATTCGTTAAATTTGCTATTTTTTACTTTTTTAATTAGACCGTTTTTTAAATGAGTTTTATAATTCCATTTATCCATATTTAAAATGTATTTATCTTTTTGATATAAAACTATATTAGGACCTTCATCTAAAATATTTAAGTTAATATCAGTAACCAATGTAGCTATTTCAATAATTCTATTACATTCAGGATTTAAACCTGTCATTTCTAAATCTATTCATATTAAATTAATATTATTATTAGATTTTATCATTATTAATTTATTAAAGCATTAAAGTATTAAAGTATTAAAGTATTAAATACAACAATACCGGTACGAACGGGTCTCGAACCCGTGACCCCCAGCGTGACAGGCTGGTATTCTAACCAACTGAACTATCGTACCTTTTAAAAACAATAAAAACCTGGCGTTACTTACTCTCACATAAGAAAATCTTACACTACCATCAGCGCAATAATATTTCACTTCTGAGTTCGGAATGGAATCAGGTGGTACCATTATGCTATTTTCGCCAGGTTATATATTTTAAAACATTTTAAAGTTGTGAAGTTAAGACTCACGGATTATTAGTATCAGTTAGCTTAACATATTACTATGCTTACACATCTGACCTATCAAAGTCATAGTCTATAACTATCCTTAAGGAAAATTTAATAAAAATTTTCTGGGAAATTTAATCTTAGGGTAAGTTTCGCGCTTATATGCTTTCAGCGCTTATCTTGTCTGTACTTAGCTACCGGGCAATGCTGTTGGCACAACAACCCGAACACCAGAGGTACACCCACTCCGGTCCTCTCGTACTAGGAGCAGATCCCTTCAAATTTCCTACGCCTACGGCAGATAGGGACCGAACTGTCTCACGACGTTCTAAACCCAGCTCGCGTACCACTTTAAATGGCGAACAGCCATACCCTTGGGACCTACTACAGCCCCAGGATGTGATGAGCCGACATCGAGGTGCCAAACACCGCCGTCGATATGAACTCTTGGGCGATATCAGCCTGTTATCCCCGGAGTACCTTTTATCCGTTGAGCGATGGCCTTTCCATACAGAAACCACCGGATCACTAAGACCTGCTTTCGCATCTGTTTGCGTTGTCACGCTCACAGTTAAGCCAGCTTATGCCTTTGCACTAATATTACGATTTCCGACCGTAATTAGCTGACCTTTGTACTCCTCCGTTACTCTTTAGGAGGAGACCGCCCCAGTCAAACTACCCACCAAACATTGTCTCAATTCCGGATAACGGAAAATGATTAGAATAATAAATATCAAAGGGTGGTATTTCACTATTGACTCCATAAAAACTTGCGTCTTTACTTCAAAGTCTCCCACCTATTCTACACATTAATATTTAATATTCAATATTAAGCTATAGTAAAGGTTCACGGGGTCTTTCCGTCTTGCCGCAGGTACACTGCATCTTCACAGCAATTTCAATTTCACTGAGTCTCGGGTAGAGACAGTCTGGCCATCATTATGCCATTCGTGCAGGTCGGAACTTACCCGACAAGGAATTTCGCTACCTTAGGACCGTTATAGTTACGGCCGCCGTTTACCGGGGCTTCAATTAAAAGCTTCAAATATTAAATATTTTAACCTTCTTTATTAACCTTCCGGCACCGGGCAGGCATCACACCGTATACTTCCACTTACGTGTTTGCACAGTGCTGTGTTTTTAATAAACAGTTGCAGCCAGCATTTATCTTAGACTAATTTCAGCTCAAGAAGTAAATTCTATCACTTAATATTAGCGTGCCTTCTCCCTAAGTTACGGCACCATTTTGCCTAGTTCCTTTACCCGAGTTCTCTCATGCGCCTTAGTATTTTCTACCTAACCACCTGTGTCGGTTTATAGTACGATTTAATATTATTTAACATTTAGAGACTTTTCTAGGAAGCATGGTATTAATTACTTACACTTTTACAAGTTTCGTCATCATGTCTCGATATATATAATATTAGTATTTTCCTAATATTTATCTACACACTTAAACCAAATAATCCAATATTTGGATAATCTAACCTTCTTCGTCATCCCTTCACAAATAATATCAAGTACAGGAATATTAACCTGTTATCCATCGACTACGCTTTTCAGCCTCGCCTTAGGTATCGACTAACCCTACCCCGATTAACGTTGGGTAGGAAACCTTAGTTTTTCGGCGAGTAGGTTTTTCACCTACTTTATCGTTACTTATGTCAGCATTCTCACTTCTGATATCTCCAATATATTTTACAATATATCTTCTACGACTTACAGAACGCTCCTCTACCCAATAAAATTATAATAAATAAAATTATTGTCGCAGTTTCGGTATATGATTTAGCCCCGTTAAATCTTCCGCGCAAAATGACTAGACTAGTGAGCTTTTACGCTTTCTTTAAATGATGGCTGCTTCTAAGCCAACATCCTAGCTGTATCAGTCTTTTCACTTCGTTTCCCACTTAATCATAATTTAGGGACCTTAACTTGCGATCTGGGCTGTTTCCCTTTCCACATTGGATCTTATCACCCAATGTGTGTCTCCTATGATAAAATTCTTTAGTATTCGGAGTTTGCGTCAGATTGGTAAACCTGGATGGTCCCCTAACTGAAACAGTGCTCTACCCCAAAAGATTAATTCATAAGGCACTACCTAAATAGTTTTCGAGGAGAACCAGCTATCTCCCGGTTTGATTGGCCTTTCACCCCTAACCACAAGTCATCCGCTGATTTTTCAACATCAGTCAGTTCGGTCCTCCAATAAATTTTACTTTATCTTCAACCTGCTCATAGTTAGATCACCGGGTTTCGGGTCTATATCTTGAAACTAACGCCCTATTAAAGACTCGGTTTCCCTACGGCTACCTTATAAAAAGTTAACCTTGCTACAAAATATAACTCGCTGACCCATTATACAAAAGGTACGCAGTCACGCTTTTATAAAGCGCTCCTACTGCTTGTACGTATACGGTTTCAGGTTCTATTTCACTCCCCTAACCGGGGTTCTTTTCACCTTTCCCTCACGGTACTAGTTCACTATCGGTCAATCAGTAGTATTTAGCTTTAGAGGATGGTCCCCCTATCTTCAAACAAGATTTCACGTGTCTCGCCCTACTTAACAAAGTAAATAAATAAAAATATTTTCGTATACAGGACTATCACCTTGTATCGTTAATTTTTCCAAATTATTCTACTAATATAATTATTTAATTAAATACTTCTAGCTAATCCCTTTTCGCTCGCCACTACTAAGAGAATCTCAATTGATTTCTTTTCCTCAGGATACTTAGATGTTTCAGTTCTCCTGGTTCGCTTCATTAATCTATTTATTCAATTAATGATAATACAACATTACTTGTATTAGGTTACCCCATTCGGAAATTGCCGATTAATATCGTTTCTTATCAACTTATCGACACTTTTCGCAGATTAGCACGTCCTTCATAGCCTCTGATTGCCAAGGCATCCACCATATACGCTTATGTACTTAACTTCACAACTTTAAAATGTCTTTTAAATTTTTAAAGAACAGACGTCCTCTAGGGGATTCGAACCCCTGTTGCCGCCGTGAAAGAGCGATGTCCTAAGCCTCTAGACGAAGAGGACATTATACTTTCACTATATAAAAATCTAAAAAATAAAAATTAATGTAATAAAATATACAAAAATTACATATTTATTAATAAGGAGGTGATCCAACCGCAGGTTCCCCTACGGTTACCTTGTTACGACTTCACCCCAGTCATGAATCACAAAGTGATAATTCCTCTCCTATAAAGGTTAAGTAAATTATTTCTTTTGCAACACACTCCCATGGTGTGACGGGCGGTGTGTACAAGGCCCGAGAACGTATTCACCGTGACATTCTGATTCACGATTACTAGCGATTCCAACTTCATAAAGTCGAGTTGCAGACTTCAATCCGAATTAAGATATACTTTATGAGATTTGCATACTTTCGCAAGCTAGCTTCTCTTTGTATATATCATTGTAGCACGTGTGTAGCCCTGGTCGTAAGGGCCATGATGACTTGACGTCATCCCCACCTTCCTCCAGCTTATCACTGGCAGTCTCCTTTGAGTTCCCAGCATAACCTGTTGGCAACAAAGAATAGGGGTTGCGCTCGTTACAGGACTTAACCCAACATTTCACAACACGAGCTGACGACAGCCATGCAGCACCTGTCTCAGCGCTCTTTAATTTAAAGCACTTTCACATTTCTGTAAAATTCGCTGGATGTCAAGACCAGGTAAGGTTTTTCGCGTTGCATCGAATTAAACCACATGCTCCACCGCTTGTGCGGGCCCCCGTCAATTCATTTGAGTTTTAACCTTGCGGTCGTACTCCCCAGGCGGTCAACTTAACGCGTTAGCTACGAAAGTCATAATTAAAAAATATCACAACCTTCAAGTTGACATCGTTTACGGCATGGACTACCAGGGTATCTAATCCTGTTTGCTCCCCATGCTTTCGCACTTAAGTGTCAGTATTCGTCCAGAAGGCCGCCTTCGCCACTGATATTCCTCCAGATATCTACGCATTTCACCGCTACACCTGGAATTCCACCTTCCTCTACGATACTCTAGTTAATTAGTTTTAAATGCAGTTCCTAAGTTAAGCTCAGGGATTTCACATCTAACACAAAAAACCACCTACATGCTCTTTACGCCCAGTAATTCCGATTAACGCTTGCATCCCCCGTATTACCGCGGCTGCTGGCACGGAGTTAGCCGATGCTTCTTTTGTAAGTAACGTCAAATATATATAGTATTATTATATACATCTTCTTCCTTACTGAAAGTATTTTACAACCCTAAAGTCTTCATCATACACGCGGCATAGCTGCATCAGGGTTTCCCCCATTGTGCAATATTCCCCACTGCTGCCTCCCGTAGGAGTCTGGACCGTATCTCAGTTCCAGTGTGGCTGGCCATCCTCTCAGACCAGCTAAGGATCATAGCCTAGGTAAGCTTTTACCTCACCTACTAACTAATCCTGTCTGAGCTCATCTTAAGACGCAAGGTTTAGATAAAAATCTAAATCCCCTACTTTAATTATAATAATCTAAATAACATATAAATATAAATATTTATAAAATAATTAAATTAAATAACATCATGCGGTATTAGCTGTCGTTTCCAACAGTTATCCCCCTTCTTAAGGTAGATTCTCAGATATTACTCACCCGTTCGCTACTCGCCATCAAAAGTATAAACTTTTATGTTGCCGTTCAACTTGCATGTGTTAAGCTTGCCGCTAGCGTTCAATCTGAGCCATGATCAAACTCTTCAAAACAAAAAACTATACTTCAAATATCTAAAATCTTTAATATATGTAATATTCTGTAATTAAATTACAAAAATTTTTATTTTAAAGAACAATTAATTATTAAAATAATTAATTATTAATATAATAAATAAATATAACAATAAAATATAAATAAAACAAGATATATTTTAAAAATTTAACAAAATATTTTAAAATAAAAAAAAACGAAAGATTAAATTTAAATATAAAATAATTTAAATAATTAATTTAAAGAATTAATATTAATTATAAAATCAAAACAATCTTTTTTATATAAATAAATATTAATAATATAACTACCTAAATATCTAATAGGACCTTTAGGTAATATAATACATTTTTTAGAAATTTTTATATTTAATTTATCTAAAAATATATTCTTAATATCAATATTTTTAATAGAACAAAACAACTTATTATTTTTATCACATCTTAATTTAATATTTAAAGGTGACAAATCAATTATTTTATTCTTTAAAATATTTAATCTAGAATATTTATTATCTAAATTTTTGTTATCTTTAAAGAAATTATTAATATTTTTATTAGTAGCATATAAAGCTTTATTATAAGGTATTAAAAAGTTTCTAGCATAACCAGAATTAACTTTTAAAATATTACCTATATAAGAAATTTTTTTATCTAATATAATTACTTTAATTTTAGACATTTATTTGTCCTAATTATTTATGTAAATCAGTATAAGGTAATAAAGATAAATATCTAGCTATTTTAATTGATAAAGCTAATTTTCTTTGATTTTTAGCAGAAATACCAGTTATTCTGCTGGGAATAATTTTATAATATTCTGTAATATATAATTTTAAATTTTCTATATCTTTATAATCTATATTATTAACTTTTTTATTAGATTTATAAATATATTTTCTTTTATTATAATTAAACATAACATGTTCTCACAATAAATATAAATTTATTTACTAAATAAATTTAAATTCAATTTATTAAATTTTTTATTCATTATAGAAGAATTAAATTCAGCAAATTTTTTTTTTAATACTATAAATCTTAATATACTATCATTAAATCTAAAATTATTTTCTATATTTTTAATATATAACTTATTTATTTCTATATTCATTAATATATAATGTGCTTTATACATATTTTTAATAGAATAAGATAAATATTTTAATCCTCAATCTTCTAATCTATGAATTTTTCCATTCTTATCATTAATAAAATTAGTATAATAATTAATAATATTTTTTATATACATAGTTTTATCAGGATAAACTAAAAAAACTATTTCATAATGATTCATAATTCCTCCAAAATATACTATATTGTAATATACAAAAAAAATCATAAATAAAATTACTAAAAACTATATTTTAAATTTTTACTTATTTAATTTATATAATATAAATTCTAAAATTATATTTATTTAATATTAATATATAAATACACAAAATATTAAATTAATATTTATAAAAATTATATAAATAATATAAATCAATAAAATTATTAAATAATTTAAAAATATTTTAAACAATATAAATATTATTTATAATTAATTTAAATATATTGTAAATAATTAATTATATTATTTAATTAATTAAATAATTTAACGTTTAGAATATTGATGTTTACTACGAGATTTTATTAATCCATATTTTTTTCTTTCTACTTTTCTAGAATCTCTAGTTATAAAACCTAAACTTCTTAATATATTTTTTAAATTACTATTATGTATTAATAAAACTCTACTAATTCCGTGTCTAATAGCAATTGATTGACTAGAAATTCCACCTCCTTTAACTGTTATATAATAATTAAAATTATTAATATATTGATCATCTTGTACTACTAACAAAGGTTTCATTACTATTAATCTATGTTTATTTAAAAAAAAATATTCATTAAGTAATAAATTATTTATTTTAATTTCTCCTCTTCCTTTTTTCATAAATATTCTTGCAGAAGAAGTTTTTCTACGTCCTGTACTATATAAATTTTTCATATTTATTAATTTAACTAATTAAAATTAATTTTTGTGAATTATGTTTGTGATTATTTTTACTATAAATTTTTAATTTTTTTAACATTAATCTACCTAAAAAATTTTTTGGCAACATGCCTTTGATAGAATTTTTAATTATTCTATCAGGATATTTATTAAAAATATCTTTAAAAGAATTAGTTTTTAATCCCCCTATATAACCACTATGACGATAATATAATTTATTATTAAATTTATTACCAGTTAATTTAATTTTAGATGCATTAATTACTACTACATAATTTCCATTAACAATATTAGATTTAAAATTATAATTATTCTTACCTATTAATAAATATACTATTTTAGTACATAATCTACCTAAAATTTTATCTTTTGCATTAATCAAATATCATAAATAATTTTTATTAATACTTTTAATATTAAACATATTTAAAACCTTTAAAATTAATTTATACCACCTACTGTTATACAGTCAATTTTTAATGTAGGTTGGCCGACAGTTACAGGTATATTTTGATCATCTTTACCGCATACCCCCATTCCATGATCAAAATTTAAATCATTACCTATCATACTTATTTTATTAATAATATCAATTGAAGATCCTATTAAAGTTAAACCTTTTACAGAATTTAATAATTTTCCTTTTTTTATTATATAACCTTCTAATACAGTAAATACAAAATTACCAGAAGTAATATCTACTTGACCGCCCAATAAATTTACAATATACAATCCATAATCAACGCTATCAAAAATATCATTAACACTATATTTACCAGGTAATAAATATGTATTACTCATTCTAGGAATTGGTAAACATGAATATGATTCTCTTCTTCCACTACCATTAGATTTAGTGTTCATTAACCTAGCATTTAATCTATCATATAAATAAGATTTTAATATACCATTTTCAATTAAAACTCGTTTTTGAGCTAATATACCCTCATCATCAATGCTTGAAGAACCTCTTTTCTGATAAATAGAATTATCATCTATTATAGTAAAATTATCAGGACCAATTTTTTTATTTAAATATTTATAAAATAAAGATGTATTATTTCTATTAAAATCACTTTCTAATCCATGTCCAACAGCTTCATGCAATAACACACCAGGTGACCCATTTGATAATATAACAGGCATATTTCCTGCAGGTGCATTACAAGCATACAAATTATTTATCGCGATTCTTACAGCTTCATCAGCTCAATAATTTATTATAGGAATATTATTATAATTTAAACATAAAATTTTATCAAAAGTATAACAACCTCCTCCGCCACTAATACCTACTTCTTTATAAGATTTATTTTCTACTTGAACTTTAATAGATAAATTTAATAAAGGTCTAATATCTGCAGATAATATAAAATCAGTATTAGATAATAAAACTAAATCATATTTACTTAAAATACTTATTGAAACATAATTAATTCTAGAATCAATTTTTTTAATATAATTATATAAATAAAATAAAATATCTACTTTCTTTTTATTTAAATTAAAATTTATAGGAGAATTAATATCATTAATTAATTTATTTTTTAATATAATTAAATTATTATTATTATTAATTAAAATATTTTCATTATAAAAATAACTAAACTTTTTAATTAAACTAAATAAAGATTTTTTACTAATTTCATTAGTATAAGAAAAAAAAGTTTTATCAAATTTATTTAATCTTAGACTTACTCCTTTATTATAATTTAAATAATTATTCTTAATTTTATTATTTTCTAAATATATATATTCAATACAAGAATCTTGAAAATAAACATCTGAATAATCACAATTATAATATAAAGTTTCATTAATAAAACTTAATACATCTGATTTTGATATTTTATTTTTATATAATATTTTTTCATAAACTTTATTAAAATTCATAAATTAACCTAATTATAAAATAAATAATAAATATATTATATATACACAAATATAAATATAAATAAAATATAATTAAATTAATATATCAAATTAATAAAAATTAATCATAAAATATATAATATAATATATATTTAAATAAAATAATATTAATAAAAAATAAAAGTTTAAATTTAATATAATTAATGAAAATAATTTTTTAAAAATTAAAAATATTATTTATACTTTAATTAATATAATTAATTTGATAGTATTAAATAAACCTTATATAATAACTTTTTAAAAGAAAACATATATGTACGCAATAATTGAATCCGGTGGAAAACAATTTAAAATAAAAAAAAAAGAACTTATAACTGTAGAAAAAATTAACAAAAATATAGGAAAAACAATTAAATTAAATATAATAATGATATTTAAAAAAAATAAAAAAATTATAATAGGAAAAAAATTAGACAATTATTGTATAATAGGTAAAATTAAAAAACATATAAAAAATAAAAAAATTAAAATAATAAAATTTAAAAGAAGAAAAAATTATTTAAGAACTAAAGGTCATAGACAAAAATTAACAATGTTAGAAATAAAATCAATTAATAAAATAAATTAAAATGGCACATAAAAAAGCTGGTGGATCAACTAAAAATGGTAGAGATTCTCATTCTAAAAGATTAGGAATTAAATGTTATGGTAATCAAATTATATATCCAGGTTGTATAATTGTAAAACAAAGAGGAACAAAATTTCATGCAGGAAAAAATGTAAAATGCGGTAAAGATCATACATTATATGCTATAAAAAAAGGAAAAATAAAATTTGAAATAAAAGGAATTAAAAAACGTAAATTTATAAGTATTATATAAAAGTGAAAAAAGATATATATAAAATAAAAATAAAATTAATTTCAGGGAAAGGAGGAAATGGAATAATAAGTTTTTATAGAAATAGATATATTAGAAAAGGAGGTCCTGACGGAGGAAATGGAGGTAAAGGAGCAAATATATATTTATTAACTGATAATAATATAGATTCATTCAATCATTTAAGAAACAAAAAAATAATCAGATCAGAAAATGGAAAAAATGGACAAAAAAATAATTGCACTGGAAAAAACGGAAAATCTTTATATATTAAAATACCAATAAATACTAAAGTAAAAATACAAAATACTAAAAAAACTTATTTAATAAAAGATAATAATATAAAATTACTAGTAATACAAGGAGGCAAAGGAGGTATAGGAAATAGCAAATTTAAATCATCAATTAACAGAACACCATTTCAATGTACAAAGGGTATTAAAGGAAAAAAAATAAATATACAATTAGAAAAAATATTTTATAACGATATAGGAATAATTGGATTACCAAATTGTGGAAAATCTAGTATATTTAAAAAACTTACATCAATTAAAAAAATAAAAATTAAAAAATATCCATTTACAACATTAAATCCACAAATAGGAATCATAAAAATAAAAAAAAATAATAAAATATTTAGTATTGTAGATACACCTGGAATAATTAAAGGGTCTTCAAAAAAAAATAATATATTATCAATAAACTTTTTAAAATATATTAAAAATTGTAAAATTATATTACATATATTAGAAATAAATAAAAACTTTAAGAAAATATTAAAAAATATCAAATTAGTTAATAAAGAAATATATAATTATGATAAAAATATATATAAAATAAAACAATTTTTAATATTTAATAAAAATGATTTAACTAATAAAAAATTAATTAAAAATATTAATAATATTTTGATTAAAACTAGATTTAAAAATAAAATAATATTTATATCTATTAAAAAAAATATTGGAATAAAAATTTTAAAAAAAAAGCTATATAAATATTTAAATAATATAAGAAAAAAAAATTAAAAATTTATAATACATAAAAACGGAGTATATATGAATAAAATTCCTATGACCATTAAAGGAGAAAAAAAATTACGTAAAAAATTAGAAATATTAAAAAACATAAAAAGACCACAAATAATACTATTAATTTCAGAAGCTAGAAAATTTGGAGACTTAAAAGAAAACGCAGAATATCATGCAGCTAAAGAAGAACAATTAATATGCGAAAAAAAAATTATAGAAATAGAAAATAAATTAATAAATGCTCAAATAATTGATATATATAAAATTAAAAATAAAAACAAAATAATTTTTGGATCAAAAGTTAAGATTAAAAATCTAAAAAATAAAAATATATTTAAATATCGTATAGTAGGCGATGATGAAGCTAATATTAAAAAAAAATTAATATCAATTAATTCACCTTTATCAAGAAAATTAATAGGAAAAAAAATTAATAATATAATATCAGTAAAAACTATTTATGGAAATATTAAATATAAAATTTTAAAAATAAATTAATATAAAATTTATAATTACTAAAATGAAAAAAAAAAATGAATTAATTTAAGAAAAAAAGATAAATATATTATATTATCAAAAAAAAATAAAACAATATCAAGATCATGATTTAAATTATTTGAAATACATAAAAAAAATAATATCTTTAAAAAAAATCATAATATAATAAATTTAGGATGTAACCCCGGAGGTTGAACAAAATTTTTAACTAATTATATTAAAATTAAAGGTAAAATATTTTGTTGTGATATTACAAAAATTAAAAATAATAATAATATAAAATTTATACAAGGTAATATTTGTAATAAAAAAATATTTAATTTAATTATTAAAAATACAAAAAAATATAATATAAATAATATTATATCAGATATATCACCAAATATAACAGGTATTAAAGAAATAGATGATCCCAAAAACAATAAAATTATAAAAACTATATTAAAATTATGTAATAAAAAATTAATAAAAAATGGAAATTTAATAATAAAAATATTTTTAGGTAAAAATTTTACTAAATATTTTAAAATAATAAAAAAAATGTTTAATAATATAAGAACACAAAAACCAAATTCTTCTAATATATTTTCTAAAGAAATATATATAATAGCAAAAGGTTATAAAAAATATATTAAATAATTTTTTAATAAAATAAATCTTAAAAAAATGACAAAAAATTTAATATTTTGATTAACTACTACAATAATAATGTTATTTGTTTTTAATAATTTTAATAATTATTATCATAATGAAACAAATTATTCTAATTTCCTATCAGATATAGAAAATAATAAAATTAAAAAAATTAAAATTAATGGAAGAGAATTAAATATAACAAAAAATGATGATTATAAATATAAAACATATATGCCTTTTAATGATAATAATTTAATAGAAAAATTAATTAATAAAGATATTATTATAAAAAGTATCGGTAAAAACAGACCTAGTATATTTATATCATTATTAATATCTTGAATGCCAATAATTTTCACTACATTAATTTGAATTTTATTTATTAAACAAATAAAAAATAGTAGTAAAAATTCATTATTTTTTAATAAAAATAAAACAAAAATATTTAATAAAAATATTAATATAACTTTTAAAGACATAGCAGGATGTAATGAAGCTAAAGAAGATGTTAAAGAATTAGTAGAATATTTAAAAAAACCTAAAAAGTTTCAAAGATTAGGAGGTAAAATACCTAAAGGCGTATTAATGATAGGACCTCCAGGAACAGGGAAAACGCTTTTAGCAAAAGCTATAGCTGGAGAATCTAAAGTACCTTTTTATAATATATGTGGATCAGATTTTGTAGAAATGTTTGTAGGAGTAGGAGCATTAAGAGTAAGAAATATGTTCAAAGAAGCAAAAAAAAAATCTCCTTGTATAATATTTATAGATGAAATAGATGCTGTAGGAAGAAAAAGAAGCACAAATATGAATAATAACGATGAAAGAGAACAAACATTAAATCAAATGTTAGTAGAAATGGATGGATTTAAAAATAATCAAGGAATAATTATAATTGCTGCCACAAATAGACCAGATGTATTAGATCCAGCGCTATTAAGATCAGGAAGATTTGACAGAAAAGTAATAATAGATTTACCTGATTTAATGGAAAGAAAACAAATAATTAAAATACATACAAAAAAAATACCTTTAAATAAAGATGTTAATATAAATACTATAGCTAAAAGTACACCAGGATTTTCAGGAGCAGATTTGGCTAATTTAATAAACGAATCAGCATTATTATCTGCAAAAAAAAATCTTAATAATATATCTATGAAAGAAATAGAAATATCAAAAGATAAAATTATAATGGGATCAATAAGAAAATCCTTATTAATAACAAATTTACAAAAAGAATCCATAGCATATCACGAAGCAGGTCATGCAATAGTAAGTAATATAGTTCCAGAACACGATCCAGTTCATAAAGTTACTATAATACCTAGAGGTAAATCATTAGGAATAACATTTTTTTTGCCAGAAAATGATAATGTATTCACAAGTAAAAAACAATTAGAAAGTAAAATATCAACTTTATATGGAGGAAGAGCCGCAGAAGAAATAATATATGGAAAAGAAAATATATCAACAGGATCTAGTAATGATATAAAAATAGCAACATTAATAGCAAGAAATATGGTAACAAAATGAGGATTTTCAAAAAAAATAGGACCATTATTATATAATCAAAATGAAGAAAGTTTAATATCATATCAAATATATAATAAATATTATATATCTGAATATATATATAAAATTATAGACAAAGAAATTAAAAACATAATAACAAAAAACTATAAAAGAGCTAAATATATATTAAATAAAAATATTAATATATTACATTTAATGAAAGATGAACTAATTAAACATGAAACATTAGAATATAAAGATATTATAAAAATAATGTCTATAAATAATTATAATAATAAATTAATAAAAAAAAATTAACAACAATAATATTATATAATATAATATAATTATAAAAATAAATTTCAAAAAATTAATTAATAACAAATAAAATGTACTTATTTTTTTTAATAATATTTATAATAATATCTATATCATTAATAATATTAATAATGATTTCACCTAATAACAATAATGTTATGAGTTCATCAATTAATACACAAAATATAAATAATAAAAATATTAATTTAAATTTTTTAAAAAACACTTTAAATAGCACAATAACAATATTATCTATACTATTTTTTATAATTACTATAATATTAAATAATATAAATAATAAAATATTTAAAAACAATAATACAATACATAAACATAATATTTTAAAAATTAAAAATATAAAATAAATTTACCGAGGTGGTGAAAATAGGTAAACACGCTATCTTGAGGAGATAGTTCTTATTTAAAAGAATTACGGGTTCAAATCCCGTCCTCGGTAATAAAATTATTTATATCATTAAATTAAATAATTATAAAAATAATATTATATAATATTATAAAAATATTAATAATTTATTTAATACTAAATATTTAGTATATAATATACAATTTTATATAATATAATTTATAATTTTTTAAAATATGAATAAAGAAATTTTAGAAGTAGCAGAAGCTGTATCTAATGAAAAATCTTTACCTAGAGAAAAAATTTTTGAAGCACTAGAAAGCGCTCTAGAAATAGCAATAAAAAAAAAATATGAAAAAAAAATTAATGTTAAAGTATACATAAATAGAAAAAACGGAATATTTAGTATTTATAGAAGATGAATAATAGTTAAAAAAGTTAAATATCCAGATAAAGAAATAAATATTAAATCTTTAAAAAATAAAAATGTTAAAATAGGAGAATTTATTGAAAATAAAATTAAACTTGTTAAATTTGATAGAATAGCTACACAAATTGCAAAACAAGTAATTATTCAAAAAATGAAAGAAGCTAAAAAATTAATTATACTCAAAAAAATAAAAAAAAAAAAAGGAAAAATAGTTTCTGGATTTGTAAAAAAAATATATAAAAATTATTTAACTATAGATATAGGATATAATTTAGAAGCAATTTTATTAAATAAAGATATGATTTATAAAGAAAAATATAATAAAGGCGACAAAATAAAAGGATTAATATATAATTTTAAACAAAAAAATAATAAATATAAAATTTTATTAACTAGATCAAAAAAAGAAATTTTAATAGAATTATTAAAATTACAAATACCAGAAATAAATAAAAAAATTATAAAAATTATTAATATATCTAGAAATGCTGGATTAAGATCAAAAATAGCAATTAAAACAAAAGATAAAAGAATAGATCCTATAGGTACATGTATAGGAATTAAAGGATCAAGAATACAAAAAATATCTAATGAATTATCAGGAGAAAAAATAGATATAATTTTATGAAATAAAAATCCTAAAAAATTTGTTATAAACGCTATGTCTCCAGCTAAAATAATTAATATAAAAATAAATAAAATTAAAAAAAACATGGAAATAATAGTTAAAAATAGTCATATAGCTAAAGCTATAGGAAAAAAAGGTCAAAACATAAAATTAGCATCTGAGTTAACTAATTGAAACATTAAAATATTAAATAATAATAAAAAATATATAATAAATAATTAAAATATTTTATAAATATAATTTTAAATATAATTATGCAAATTAAAAAACAAAATAATACAAAAAAATTTAAAAAAAAATTTAATAAAAAAAAAACACACATAAAATACAAAATATTTAAAAAAAATAAAAAAAATAAATTAAAAAATAAAAATATTAAAAAAAAAAATAAATTAAAAAACATAAATATTAAAAAAAAATATAAATTCAAAAAAAAAATAAATAAACAAAGAATAATAACAAAAAATAATATATTAAATAAATATAAAAAATTAAAAAATAATCTAACTTTAAATATAAAAAACGGTAATATAATAAAAAATAGACCACCTATAATAACTATTATGGGTCATGTAAATCACGGAAAAACATCATTAATAGATTGTATTAAATTATCAAATATTCAAAAAAAAGAAAAAGGACATATAACACAAAATATAAACGCATATAATATTAAATCTAAATATGGTAAATTTACATTATTAGATACTCCAGGACATTGTGCTTTTACAGATATGAGAAAAAAAGCAATAAAAATATCAGATATAATTATATTAGTAATATCAATAGACGATGGTATTATGCCTCAAACTAAAGAAATAATAGAATTTTCTAATAAAAACAAAATTCCTACTATAATAGCATTAAATAAAATTGATAAAATAAATTATTTAGAAAATATAAAAATAATAAAAAAAAATATAATTGAAAATAATTTAATATTTAATAAAATATTAAAAAAAAATATATTTATAAAAATTTCTACTAAAAGTAATGTTGGTATAAATAAACTTATTAAATATATATTTAAAATATCAAAATTAATAAATTTAAAAACTCCTATAAACGGTATGGCTTCCGGAATAATATTAGATTCAAATATTAATAAAAATATAGGCCCAATAGCAAAAATTTTAATTAAAAAAGGAACATTAAAAAAAGGAAATATAATATTATGCAATGAAACATACGGTAAAATAAAATGTATATATAATAATAAAAAAGTTATTAAAAAAGCTAAACCTTCAATGGCAATAGAAATATCAGGTTTATATAATATACCTAAAATAGGAGAAAAATTTATAATAGTAAACAATAAAAAAAAAGCTAAAAAAATTACTGAAATAAAATATAAAATAAATAAAGAAATAAAACTCGAAAAAATTAAAAATAAAAATATTAATAACATTTTAACAAATAAAAACGATCATACCAATAACTTAAATATAATTCTTAAAACTAATTTATTAAGTTATATAAAAACTATAAAAAATAATATAAAAAAAATATCAAAAAATATAAAAATTATATATTATAATATAGGAAATATTAGTGAAAATGATTTAATATACGCTAAAACAACAAATTCTATAATTATAGGATTTAATGTTAAAAAAAATAATTCTATTAAAAAAAAATATAATTATAACATTAAAATATATTATTTTACATTAATTCATAAATTAATAGAAAAACTAAGTTATATATATAAAATAAAATCTAACAATAAAAATAATAAAAAAACAATATTAGGAATTGCTATAGTAAAAAATATATTTAAATCAAACAAAAATGATATAATAGCTGGCTGTAAAATAAATAAAGGATCTATAAATATAAATAATAAAATAAAAGTAATAAGAAATAACAAAACTATATATAAAGGAAATATAAAAACAATTAAAAAATTTAAAAATAATATTAAAATAGTATATAAAAATAATGAATGTGGTATACATATCAAAAATTATAATAATATTAAAATAGGAGATAAAATAATATCATTAAATACAAATAATGAAAAATATAATAATTAATAAAAAAATTAAAATAATACAAAAACATATAATTAATATTATAAATAAAAAATTTAATTATATATTCAAAATAAATTTAATTTCTATAAATTATATAAATATATATAAAAATATGTCCAAAATTATAATATATATTAATATAAATAAAAATAAAAAAAAAAGTAAAAAAATTTTAAATATTTTAAAAACATACAATGTATATATAAAAAATAAATTAATTAAAAAAATAAATTTTAAAAATATTCCTAAAATATATTTTGAAATAGATAAATTCTATAGTAACAATAAAAAACTATTTAATATATTAAATAAAATGAAAAATAAAACATGATCTTAAACGAAATAAATGGTTTACTTAATCTTAATAAACCAAAAGGAACAACATCTAATAAAATATTACAAAAAATAAAATATATATTTAAACCAAAAAAAATAGGATTTATAGGAACATTAGATCCTATATCATCTGGAATTTTATTAATATGTTTTGGAAAAACAAATAAATTATTTAATTTTATAATTAAAGAAAAAAAAACCTATATAGTAACATGTATATTAGGTATAGAAACAAATACATATGATTCATATGGATATATAACTAAAATAAATAAATATAAAATAATTAAAAAGAAAGAAATTAATAATATAATTAAAAAATATAAAGGATTAATAAAACAACAAATACCTATATATTCTTCTAGTAAATTTAAAGGAAAACCTTTATATAAATATGCTATAAAAGGTATTAATATAAAAAAATATAATTTTATAAAAATATATAAAATAAAATTAATAAAATTAAAAGATAAAATAATAAAATTAAAAATAAAATGTTCAAAAGGAACATATATAAGAAGTTTAATTAATGAAATAGGAAAAAAACTAAAATTAGGAGCACATATAATAAAATTAAAAAGAATTAAAATAGGAAAATATAAAATTAAAAATTCATTAAAATTAAAAAATATTATTAAAATAAAAAAAATAAATAAATATATAATTAATCATAAAAAATTATTAAAACAATATAAAATAAAATAAAAATGAAAAAATTAGTTCTTATAAGACATGGTGAAAGTATTTGAAATAAAAAAAATATATTTACAGGTTGAAAAGATATAAAATTATCAAAAAAAGGAATCTTAGAAGCTGAAAATGCAGGTAAAATATTAAAAATAAATAAATTTAAATTTGATATTACTTATACTTCATTACTTAATAGAGCAATACATACTACTTGAATTATATTATATAAATTAAATTTAGTTTGAATTAAAATATATAAAACATGAAAATTAAATGAAAGACATTATGGAAAATTACAAGGACTAAATAAAACTAAAGTTTTAAATAAATATGGAAAAAATAAATTTAAAAAATGAAGAAGAAGTTTTTTAATTAGTCCTCCTAAAATAAATAAAAAAGATATAAACTATCCTGGTAACGACGAAAAATATAAAAATATAGATAAAAAAAAAATACCATTAAGTGAAAGTTTATTAGATACATATAATAGAGTTATACCATATTGAAAAAATAAAATATATAAAAATATAATTAAAGGAAAATCTATTTTAATAATCGCTCATGGAAATTCATTAAGAGCATTAATTAAATATATTGAGAACATATCAGATTCAAATATATCAAAGTTAGAAATACCTACTGGAAAACCATTAATATACGAATATAAAAATAAATTTAAAATAATTAATAAATATTATTTATAAATTAATTTTAAATGGCCCCTATTGGATTCGAACCAACGACCAAGCGATTATGAGTCGCCTGCTCTACCACTGAGCTAAAGGGCCATTAAATAATATTTAAATAATAACAAAAATAAAATTAAAATTCAATAATATAATAACATATAAGTTAATTATTAAAAATTTATTTATTATTTTATTTACCAGTCTTATATTTAAATATTTTTACCATTGCTGGTCTTAATAACCTATCATTTATCATATAACCATCCTGTAATACTTTTACTATTTTATTATCTTTAGATTTGTCATTAGTATAAACTATTGACATAGCTTCATGATAATTAGGATCAAATTTATCAATATTAGTTAAATTAATAATACCAAATTTTTTTAAAATTTTTAAAAAATTTTTTAGTGTTAAACTAATACCTTCATAATTAATATAAGAATCTATATTCTTATTTTTACTAACTAAAATAGAAGTTTTTAAATTATCTAATATTGATAATAATTCCTTAGAAAATTTTTCTAATGAATATTTATAAATTTTATTAATATTATTTTCATTTAATTTTCTAATATTTTCAATATCTGCTTTAGCTCTTAATGTTATATTAAAATTTTTTTTTTTTAAAAGAACTAATTTATTTTTTAATTTTTTTATTAATTTATTATTAATTTTAATTTCTTCTTTTAATAAAATAATTTTATCCTTTATTTTTTTTAAACTAACATTATCACAACAAAAATTATTATTTTCAATTAATTTATTATCTAAATTACAATTAATATCAATGTCTTTATTACAATCTTTCTTATTATTCATATTTTTAACTAAATATATTAATTTAAATAAAATTTATATAAAATATTATAAGTTAATTGTTATGATATAACAATATATAATAAATTATACATAAATATAAATTAAAAATAAAAATGAAAAATAAAAGTAATATTATATATAATAAATATATAATAAAAAATTATATAATAAAAAAAATATTCCAAGCTGGTATAATACTTAAAGGATGAGAAGTAAAATCAATATTAAAAAAAAATATAGATATAAAAAATAGTTATATAAATATAAATAAAAACAAAGAAGTATATTTAATTAATTCAAATATATTTCCATTAGAAAATAATTTAATTAAAAATAAAAATAGAAAAATAAAATTATTATTAAAAAAAAAAGAAATTTACTATTTATATAGTAATATAAAAACTAAAGGATATACTATAATATTAATATCAATTATAATTAAAAAACCATGATATAAAGCTAAAATAGCTTTATGTAAAGGTATAAAAATATATGATAAAAGAAGTAATACAAAATACAAAGAATGAAAAAAATAAAATAAATATTGACATTAATAAATTGAATTATATAATATATATATAATAATTAATGGGGTTGTATTGGTTTTGACAAAATAATTTATTTTAATGTGCATGTCGAGGTACGGTAGGCCGCGTTAAAAACCGTAAAAATTTAATTGCAAAAAACAATCAAAATTGTGCTTTAGCAGCTTAAAAACTGTTAAGTCGTTTTTATATATTATTTTATCTCTTTATAAATATAAAAACGTTATATAAAAGAGAAAAAATTATAGATGTCTATGTCTGTAATTTAATCTAATAATAGACTAGTTAATTATTTATTTTTTTTATTTAAAATAATTAATTAAATTAAAATAAAAAAAACATGTAGTATCAAAAAAATAATTTATTTTGGAAGCGGGTTCGAATCCCGCCAACTCCAATTAAAATTTTTATATTAAATAAATAAAATATTTTAATAAATAATTAAATTTTAGGTGATTAGCTCAGTGGTAGAGCGTCTCTTTTACAAGGAGAATGTCAATGGTTCAATTCCATTATCACCTATTTATTTAATATTTTTAAATTTTAATAAATCTTTATAAGAAATTTTTGAAAAATTATTTTCATATACTAAAATTAATAATGATAAAGTAATATCTTGAATTTCTTTCTTATCATTAAAAAAGTTAGTTATTTTATTTAAAAGATTTTTATAAAAATTCAATAATAAATAATTTTTATTAAAGTTTTTCTTAATTAAATGTAATATTTTATTAAATCTAACATTTAATAAAGTATTAAAATCAGGAACATAAATCCTTTTAATATTATTATTAAACTTTCTATTGATTAATCTTAAAAATCTTAAATCTTTATTTTCTAAAAATAATATTGATTTACCAATATTATCTGCTCTTCCTGTTCTTCCTATTCTATGAATATAAGAACATATATTATATGGTATATCATAATTAATAATTAAATTAACATTATCTATATCTAAACCTCTAGAAGCAATATCTGTTGCTACTAAAATATTTATAAAACCATTTCTAAAATTATAAATAATTTTTTCTCTTAAACTTTGATTAATATTACCATTTAAAGCAGAAGATAAATATCCTTTTTTTTCTAATAATGAAGATAATTTTAAACTAAAATCTTTTGTTTTAACAAAAATTATTAATCTATTAAAAATTTCAGTTTCTAAAAAATTTATTAATATATTTGTCTTAAACTTAGAATTTATAAAACAAAAATATTGTATAATATTTAAATTAATATTATCTTTGTTAAGAATAATTTCTTCAGGATTATTCATAATATTTCTAGCTATTTTTGTAATATCTAAAGACATTGTAGCTGAAAATAAAGCAGTTTGATGTTTTATCTTAATATTTTTAATTATATTTTTAACATCGTTTATAAAACCCATATGCAACATTTCATCAGCTTCGTCTATAACTAAAATTTTTATATTATATAAACATATAGTTTTTTTGTTTAAATGATCTAATAATCTTCCAGGAGTAGCAATAATTATATTAGGTTTTTTTTTTAAATTATTAAATTGAATATTATAACTTTGACCACCATATATAGAAATTATTTTAATTTTTTTAAAATATTTAATAAATAATTTAAAAAAATTAAAAATTTGTATTACTAATTCTCTCGTAGGAGATAAAATCAAAACTTGTAAGTTATTATTAAATTCTATATTATTTAATATAGGTAATACAAAAGAAGCAGTTTTACCACTACCAGTTTTAGCAATAGATAAAATATCTTTACCTTTTAAAAATAAAGGTATACATTTAATTTGTATATCTGTAGGAACTTTATAACCAATATCATAAATAATCTTTAATAATCTTTTATTTAAACCTAAATTATCAAAATTATTTATATTATTAAAACTATTTAAATTCATATATATTTTTTTCCATAATCTAAATATTTTAAATATTTAATAAAATATTATTTTTTAATATCATGTATATTTAATTTCATTTTTCCGTTTTTAATATTAATATCAATAATTTTTACAAATATATACTGACCTATTTTAAAATATTTATATATATTATTTATATTAAATTTAATGATATTAGATTTATGTAATAAACCTTCTTTACTATTTCTAAATAAAACAAATAAACCAAATTCTACTATTTTAATTATTTTAACTTTATAAATATTACCTATTTTTAAATCTTCTGTAATCCTCTTAATACTATTAATAACATTATTTACATTATCATTATTAGATGAAATAATTTTAATGATACCATTATCTTCAATTTCTATCAAACAATTATATTTTTCTGTTAATCTTTTTATTACCGATCCACGCTTACCTATAACATATTTAATTTTATCAATATTAATTTTATAAGTAAATATTTTAGGTGCAAATTTAGAAACTTTAATGTTGTTTTTATTAATTGATAAATTCATTTTATCTAATATATATAATCTAGAAATCTTAGATTTATATAAAGAATTTTTTATTATATTATAATTTATTCCTTTAACTTTCATATCCATTTGAATAGCTGTTATACCATTAGATGTGCCTATAACTTTAAAATCCATATCACCTAATCTATCTTCATCTCCTATGATATCAGATAATATAAAATGTTTATTTTTATTTATTAGTAAACCCATTGCTATACCAGAAACATTACATTTTATAGGAACACCAGCATCCATCAAAGATAAAGAAGCTCCGCATACAGAAGCCATAGAAGATGATCCATTAGATTCTAAAATATCTGATACTATACGTATAGTATAAGGAAAATTTTTATTATTAGGTAAAACAGGCAATATTCCTTTTTTAGCTAAATATCCATGACCTATTTCTCTACGTTTAGGTATTCCTATGCTGCCTACTTCACCAACAGAATACGGAGGAAAATTATAATGAAAAATAAATTTATCTGTTCTATCACCTAAATAAATATCATTAAAATTTTGAGCATCTTTAGATGTACCTAAAGTTACTGTTACTAAAGCTTGAGTTTCACCTCTAGTAAAAAGCGCTGAACCGTGTACTCTTTTAGGTAAAAATCCTACTTTAATATCAATATCTCTTATATCATCACATTTTCTTTTATCTATACGAATATTATTTTTTAATAAATTATTAATTATAATTTTTTTTTCAATCTTTTCAAATTCTTCACAAATTAAATATTCTTTAAAAATATATTTTTTTTCAATTAAATTTAATAATAATTTATTTTTTATAATATTTAATTGTTTATTTCTATCCTTTTTAAGCAAAAACAAAGAATATATTTTTTTTATTCTATTTGTACAAAAAGAATTAATATAATTTTTTACATCTTCTGTTATACAATCATTTAAATAGGAAAAATCAAAATCAATAATATTATTATATTTTTTAGAAGATGAAAATATATTAATATATTTTATAACTTTTAAATATTTTGTATAACCAAATTCAATAGCATTTAAAATTATTTCTTCATCTAAATTATTACTTGAAATATCAATAACAGTAATTCCATTTTTAGTTCCAGCAATTACTAAATTTAATTCACTATTACAAATTTCAGATACAGTAGGATTTAAAATAAATTTTTTATTTATATAACCTACTCTAGATGCGCCTAAAATTTCTATACCAGGTATTCCTGATATACTTAAAACAGCTGAAACAGCTATAATAGATAATATATCTGCTGTAATTTCAGGATCTACAGAAATAACATTAACAACTATTTGTATTTCATTTAAAATATTTTTATTAAATAAAGGTCTTATAGATCTATCAATTAATCTAGAAATTATTACTTCAATATCACTAGATCTTCCTTCTCTTCTAAAAAAACTACCTGGTATTTTACCTGCAGAATAAAATTTTTCCTGATAATAAACACTTAGAGGAAAAAAACTATATTCATTATTTAATTGATCATTAAAAACTAAAGTAACTATTACTACTGTTTCTCCTATACTAGCAATTATAGAAGAAGTAGATTGTCTGGCTATAATTCCAGTTTCTAATTTAATTATAAAATCACCAAACTTAAATTCAAAAATATTATTTTTTAACAAAATAATTTATCCTTAATAAAAATTAAATATTTAATGTCTAATTTTTAAAATTTTTAATATTTTTTTATATTTATTAAAGTTATAATTTTTTAAATAATTTAATAACTTACGTCTTTTAAAAACTAATTTTAAAAATCCTCTTTTACTATGAAAATCTTTTTTATAAACAATAAAATGATTTTGTAATTTTTTAATTCTAAATGTTAATAATGTTATTTGTGATTCACAACAACCAATATTATTATTTTTATAATAATATTTTAATATTTTATCTTTTAATTTATTTACCATAATTAATATTATTTAAAATTATTAAATATATAAAACCTTTAAAATAAAGGCTTTATATATTATTTTAATATAAAATATAATATTTAAACACAAAAATTATAAATTACATCATGTTATTCATTCCGCCCATATTATGGTTCATTCCATTACCAGAATTATTTAAATCAGATTTTTCATCTTTAGATAAATCTGTAATCATACATTCAGTAGTTACCATTAAACCTGCAACAGATGCTGCATATTGTAAAGCAGAACGAGTAACTTTTGTAGGATCTAAAATTCCCATTTCTATCATATCACCGTATTTTTCAGTAGCTGCATTATAACCATAATTACCACTACCTGCTTTAACATTATTAGCTACTACAGAAGCTTCATCACCAGTATTAGAAACAATTTGACGTAAAGGAGATTCCATTGCTCTTAAAGCAACTTTAATACCTACATTTTGATCTTCATTATTAGCTGTTAAATTATTTAATCTTTCAGCCACTCTTACTAAAGCAACTCCACCTCCAGCCACAACTCCTTCTTCAACAGCAGCTCTAGTAGCATGTAAAGCATCTTCAACACGAGATTTCTTTTCTTTCATTTCAACTTCAGTAGCTGCTCCAACTTTAAGAACTGCCACACCACCTGCTAATTTTGCTACTCTTTCTTGTAATTTTTCTTTATCATAATCAGAAGTTGATTCATCTATTTGTTTACGTATTTGTGATATTCTATTTGAAATTTCTTTTTGACTTCCAGAACCATCTATAATAGTAGTATTTTCCTTATTTATAATAACTTTTTTAGCACTACCTAAATCATCTAAAGAACATTTTTCTAAATCCATTCCTATTTCTTCAGAAATTACTATTCCATGAGTCAAAATAGCAATATCATGCAACATAGCTTTACGTCTATCACCAAAACCAGGAGCTTTGACTGCAGCAACTTTTACTATTCCTCTCATTGTGTTAACTACTAAAGTAGCTAAAGCTTCACCTTCAACATCTTCAGCTATAATTAATAAAGGTTTATTTGATTTAGCAACAGATTCCAATATACCTAATAATTCTCTTATATTAGATATTTTTTTATCAACTAATAAAATAAAAGGATTATCTAATTCTACTAAACCAGAATCGTTTTGATTAATAAAATAGGGAGACAAGTATCCTCTATCAAATTGCATTCCTTCTACTACATCTAGTTCATCTTGTAATCCAGTGCCTTCTTCAACAGTTATAACACCTTCTTTCCCAACTTTTTCCATTGCTTGTGCAATTAATTTACCAACTGTTTCATCATCATTAGCTGATATTGTTCCTACTTGTGCTATAGATTTAGAATCAGAACATTGAACAGATATTTTTTTTAATTCAATTACTGCTGCATTAACAGCTTTATCAATACCTCTTTTAAGATCCATAGGATTCATTCCTGCTGCTACTGCTTTTAAACCTTCATTAACTATAGATTGAGCTAAAACAGTAGCTGTAGTAGTACCATCACCAGCTACATCATTAGATTTAGAAGCCACTTCCTTTACCATTTGTGCTCCCATATTTTCAAATTTATCTTCTAATTCTATTTCTCTAGCTACAGTAACACCATCTTTAGTAATTATAGGAGCTCCAAAAGATTTATCTAAAACTACATTACGACCTTTAGGCCCTAAAGTAACTCTTACAGCATCTGCTAAAACATTAACACCATGAAGCATTTTTATTCTTGCGTCATTACCAAACTTTACATCTTTAGCTGACATATTATATACCTCTAATTAAAAATTTTTAATAATTAGCATTAATAATAAAATATTATAATTATTTTATTATAGCTAATACATCATTTTCAGACATAATTAAAACTTCTTTATTATCTAATTTTTCAGTTTTAATTCCATAACTATCGTTAAAAATAATTAAATCACCAACTTTAATATCAAGAGGTTTTATTTTACCATTATCTAAAATACGACCTTTTCCAACAGCTAACACCTTACCTCTATTTGATTTACCAGCCGCTGAACCAGTCAATACTATTCCTCCTGAAGATTTAGATTCTATACTTTTACGTTTTACAATTATACGATCATGCAATGGACGAATTTTCATTTAATCTCCTAGTTTATAATAAAATAATTATAATTATTATAACAATAATTATATATTATTTAATTATTAATTATTTCTTTTTTTATATAAATATTAATATATAATAAAAATATAATTATTTATTACAACATTAATTACTTAAAATTGACATTATATTATTAATAACTTATAATATTAAAGTTTTATATTAAAATTTAAATAAATGAAAAATTTAACTAATAATCATGAAAAATTAATATTAATTATAAGTAATTTACCAAATAATAAAATAATACTAAAATTAATTATTAAAAAAATACTAAAAAAAAAATTTTCATGTTGTATAAATTATACAAAAATAAATTCAATATTTATTTGAAAAAAAAAAATAGTAAAAAAAAAAGAATATAAAATAACTTTTAAAACAATATTTTCATTAAAAAATAAAGTAATTAAAATTATTAAAAAATACCATCCTTATAAAATACCAGAAATTTTAATTAAAAAAATAAATTATATAAATACAATATACTATAAATGATTTAAAAAACATTTATATAAATAAAAAAGCCCAGATAGCTCAGTAGGTAGAGCAGAGGACTGAAAATCCTCGTGTCGGTGGTTCAATTCCGCCTCTGGGCAATTAATTAATAAAGTATATTAAATATATATATTTAAATTAAAATTTAATATTTATTTAAAATATTTTCTATATCTTTATTTGTTTTTTGATCTAAAATTTTATCTAATAATTTTTTACAAGAAGTATAATAAGAACTTCTTATTATTTTTTTAACATTAGGTATATAACTAATATTCATACTTAATTCATCTAAACCTAAACCTAATAATAATTTTACAGAATTTAAATTACTTGCTAATTCTCCACATATACCTATTTTTTTATTTTTTTCATGTATAGAATTTACTATATATTTAATTAAATTTAAAACAGAAGGACATAACGGATTATATAAATTTGAAACCTTTATATTATTTCTATCTACAGCTAAAACAAATTGAGTCAAATCATTAGTACCAATACTAAAAAAATCTAATTCTTCTGATAAATGACTACAAATTATTGCAGCAGAAGGAGTTTCTATCATAGCACCAATTTTAATATTTTCATCAAAATTAATATTATTTTTTATTAAATCCTTTTTAATATAATTAATTTCATCTTTTAAAAAATATACTTCTTCCATAGATATTATCATAGGAAATAATATACGTATTTTACCAAAATAAGAAGCTCTTAAAATAGCTTTTAATTGAGTATGTAATATATCTTTTCTATCTCTATATATTCTTATAGATCTTCAACCTAAAAATGGAACATCTTCTTTAGGAAAATTCATATAAGATAAAAATTTATCACCACCTAGATCAACTGTACGAATGGTAACTAATTTACCTTTCATATATTCTACAGCTTCTTTGTAAAAACTAAATTGTTCATTTTCACTAGGAAAATCATTTCTATCCATAAATAAAAATTCTGTTCTATATAAACCTATACCTTCAGCTCCATATTTAAGTACATTATTAATATCATTATTATTACCTATATTAGCAAATAATTTTATTCTAAAACCATCATATGTAATTGCCGGTAATTTTCTTAATTTTAATAAATTTTTTTTTTTTATAATTAACTTATTATATTTTTTACTAAATTTTTCAAAAATTTTATTATTTGGATTAATATAAATATTACCTTTTATACCATCTATAATAATATTATCATTATTTTTAACTAAATTAGTAACATTATTTACTCTTATCATAGATACTAATTCCAGAGATTTAGAAATTATTGAACTATGAGAAGTAATACTACCATTTTCAACTATAAAACCTTTTATTATATTTAAATCAAATTGAACAATTTGTGAAGGAGATAATTCTTTAGAAATTATAATTATATTTTCTTTATTATTATTTAAACAATTAAAATCTATTAACTTTATATTTTTAATATTATAAATTAATCTTTTAGAAATATCCATTAAATCATTAGCTCTTTCTTTAATATAAATATTATCAATTTTATTAATACATTTTATCTGTTTATTTATAAATTTATTAACAGCTGAATCAGCATACAATAATTTATTTTTAATTAAATTTATAATGTCTTTTTTAAATAATTTATCTTTTAATATTAAAATATATCCATCAAATAATAATTTTCTATCATTATTTTTTGATGATAATTTTCTTATATCCTTTAATTGTTTTAAAGTTTTCTTATAAGAATTTAAAAAATTATTAATTTCTATATCTATTTGATTTTCATTAATATTATTTTTATTAATAACAATATCTTCTTCTTTTATTATAAAAGCTTTTCCAAAAGAATAACCATTATATACAATAGTGCCATTTAATAACATATTTATGCCTTTTTATATTAATATAATTTAAATTATAATAAACTATTCTAATAAATTTATTATTTTAGTTAATTCATTAACAGCTTTTAATTCATCTTTACCATCAGCTTTTATATAAATCAAATCATTTTTAGAAATACCTAAAGTTTGTATTTGTAATAAACTTTTAGCATCTACTTCTTTGTCCTTTAATTTAATATTTATATTTGAACAAAATTTCTTGGCTTTTTTAACAAATTTTGTAGCAGGTCTAATATGAAATCCATTTTTTAAGGTTACTAAAATTTTTTTTTTTATCATAAAATGATTATCCTATTAAAATTAATAAATTAACTTTACGTAATATAAAATATATTTTAACATAATAAAAAATTATTATTTTAATATTTTATTTTATAATATCAATATTATTTAATATAAAATTTATAAAAATATAATAATATTTAAAAAATAATATATTAAATTTAAAATAAAGAGAGATTAATATGATTAAAAAATTATTTTTAATACTAACATTGTTTTTAACAAATACAAATTTATACTCTAAAGAAATTATAAAAAATAATAATTTTAATAAAGAAGTATATTTTGGTACTAAAATAGGTATATCAAATTTTTCAAATTTAAAAAACTTAAGTAATAAATTTAAAATTATTAATACTAAATTTAAATCTAATAAATTAGGTTACGGTAGTTTTTTAGGATATAAAATAAATAAAAATTTTAATATAGAATTAGGATATGATAATTTAGGAAAAGTATTTAAAAAAGGTAAATTTATTAATGGATATTTTAAATCTAAAGGAATAACACTGTCTAATAAAATTAATTATAATATTTCTAATAATACTAATATATACATGAGATTAGGATGAATAATAATAAAATCTGTTTCTAAAAAAAATAATATTATAAATAATACAAATAATGTTATTTCATATAAAAAAATAACTCCTTTAACTTCTTTAGGAATAGAGTTCAAAATAAATAAAAATTTATATTCTAGAATAGATTATCAATTTATAAATAATTTAGGTCAAAAAAATTTTTTACATGAAGAACCAAAAAATAATTTTTTAAATATAAACATAATATATAAAATTAATTATAATAAAAATATTAATAATAATAATCAGTTATATGATAAATTATTATTAAATAAAATTTTTAATAATAAAAATATAAATATTAATTATAAATCATATTTAAATAATATTCTTAATTTAATAAAGAAAAATAATTATAAAATATTATCAATTAATATTTATAGTTATTCAATTTTAAATAATAATATTAATAATAAATTAGAATTAATAAATTTTATTAAAAATAAGTTAAATTATTTTAAATTAAATATAAATAATAATAATATTAAAATATATAAATTATTAAAACATAATTGTAATAATAAAAAAAATATATTAAATTGTTATAAAAAATTAGATAAAATATTTTTAGTAAAAATAAAATTATTATAAAAAAAAAAAATTTAAAAACCACTTTAATAGGGTGGTTTTTAACTTTAAATAAATAATTTATAAAATAAATTTTTATTAAATAGAAAATTATTTATTTTAAAAGATATATTAATATTATTACTAAAACTAACTAATCTATATCAAATTCTAATATTATGAAAATTATTTTTTAAGTTATTTATTATATTAATATTTATACCTGTTTTAAATAATTTATCTAAATTGTTATATATATTATATATATCCCCAAATTTATTTAAAATTTTTAATGCAGTTTTTTTTCCTATACCTTTTATACCTGGTATATTATCGCTTTTATCTCCACATAAAACTAAATAATCCTTTAGTAAATAAGGGTATAATCCATAATTTTCATATACATTTTTATTATTAATTATATTGTTACTATAAATAAATATATTATGAGATATTAATTGTATAAAATCTTTATCATATGACAATATATATATATATATATATTTAAATAATTTATTTAATTTACAAGTAATATAATTAATTATATCATCACTTTCTATGTCTGATTTAGATATTATTTTAATATTAAATTTAGATAATCTTTTTTTAAGAAATAATATATATTTTAAAAAACTTTTAGAACATTCTTTCCTATTTGATTTATATTTACTAAATATTTTTTTTCTATAATTAGATCTATTATTATTATCAAATATAAAAAAAACATATTCCGGATATATTTTTATATATTTTAAATAAATCATTTTTATAAATATATTAAATGATTTTATAAAATTTTTATTTTTCTTTCTATAATTTATTATATAATATGATTTATAAGCATATAAAGTACAATCTATTAAAAAAACTTTTTTATAAAAAAACATTATATTAATTTAATAAAATATTTTAAGTTTATAATAATTAATTATTAAAATTAAAATTTTAATATTTTTAGTTTGAGTTAAATTATTTATATTATTTAATCATATTTATTATTATTTATTTTAAAAACTTTTAAAAATATATTAAAAATAACTTTTATAATATAGTTATAAATTATTAATAAAATATATTAAATAAATTTAATTAATTTTAATTTTAAATATTTAAATTAAATTAAATATTTAATTAATATTTCCAACCCCCCTAAATAAAAATCAAAAACCAATCAATATTAATAAAATTTTTTTATAATTCTATTTATTTTCTAATTTATTGATTATATTTTGTTTTTATTATTTTTGCAATGTAATTTTTTATTTAAATAAAAAATTTTAAATAAAATATTTAAAAAATATATTGATTAAATTTTAAATTATGCTTAGAATAATATAAATTTTTTTAAAATTCTAATATGTTATTTTCTAAATTTAAAGTTATTATAATTGGTGGAGGTCATGCTGGAATAGAAGCATCTTATATACTATCAAAGATGAAATGTAAAACTTTAATGATTACTTTTAATAAAAATAAAATAGGTGAATTATCTTGCAATCCTTCTATAGGAGGTTTAGGAAAAAGTAATTTAGTTAAAGAAATAGATGCTTTAGGTGGTTTAATGGGTAAAATAGTTGATTTATCAGGTATAAATTATAAAATTTTAAATACTAGCAAAGGATATGCTGTAAGAGCAACTAGAGTTCAAGTAGATAAGGAAATATATAAAAATAGTATTATAAGTTATTTATGTAAGTATAAGAAATATTTAACTATTTTAGAAGATGAGGTTAATTATTTAATAATTAAAAAAAATATTGTATATGGAGTTAATACTAAAAATTATGGAAATATATACTGTAAAATAGTTCTTTTATGTGTTGGAACTTTTTTAGATTCTAAGATATTTATAGGCAAAAGAGTTTTTAGAGGAGGCAGAATTAATGATTTTAGTTCTATAAATTTAGCTAATTTTTTAAAATCTATTAAATTAAAATTTGGTTATTTAAAAACAGGTACTCCTCCTAGATTAGATAAAAATACTATAAATTTTAAAAATTTTGTTAAACAAATTAGTAATTATAATATTATTTCAAAATTTTCTTTTTTTAATACATTAAGAAAAAAGAAGTATTTAATTCAAAAGAAATGTTATTTAACTTATACAAATGATTTAACCAATAATATAGTTAAAAAAAATTTACATTTAAGTCCGTTATTTAATGGTTTAATTATTTCTAAAGGTCCTAGATATTGTCCTTCTTTAGAAGATAAAGTAAATAACTTTTTTAGAGATAGACATAATATATTTTTAGAACCTGAAAATATAAATAGTAATATTATATATCCTAATGGTATTTCTATGAGTTTACCTATTAAAATTCAATATGAAGTTATAAATTCTATTGAAGGTATGCATAATACTAAAATTTTAATTCCAGGTTATTCTGTAGAATATATGTATTTAGATCCTATATTTTTAAATAAAAATTTAGAAAGTAAATTAATTAATAATTTATTTATTGCTGGACAAATTAATGGTACTACAGGTTATGAAGAAGCTGCTTCTCAAGGTTTGATGGCTGGTATAAATATTTATTTAAAAATTAATGATAAAAGTCCATTAATTTTAAATAGATTAAATTCATATATAGGTGTTTTAATAGATGATATATGCACTAAAGGAATTAAAGAACCATATAGAATATTTAATTCAAGATCTGAATTTAGCTTGTTCTTAAGAGAAGATAATGCTGATTATAGACTTATTTCTTTTTCAAAAAAATTAAAATTAATTAGTAAAAAAAAATGTTTTTTTTTAGAAAATAAAATTAAAGAAATTAAATTAATTTATAATTATTTAAAAAAAAAAAATTTTTATCTTGACAATATACCAAATTTTATTAAAAAATATTTTAAAAATAAACATGTTATTACATCAAAATCTTTAATTTGTAATCCATCAATAAGATTTAGTAAAATTAAAAATTTTTTATTTAAAAATAATAAATATTTTTTAAAAAGTAAATTTTTAAAAGAAATAAAAATATTATTTATATACAAAGGATATTTAAAAAGACAAAAATTAGAAATTAATAAATATAAATTTTATGAAAATATTATATTACCACATAATATAAATTATAAAAATATTATTGGTTTATCTAATGAGGTTATTGATATATTAAATTATTATAAACCAAATTTTTTAGGTCAATTATTAAGAATGTCTGGTATTACTCCTATATCATTATTTATAGTGTTTAATTATTTAAAAAAAAATAAATTATTATATTTTAATAATTAAATTTAATTTATATAAAATGTTATAATTATTTAATAATTTTATTATATTTGTAATATTTATTAATATATTTTATATAATAATTTTTTATTAAAAATTTAATTAAATTCTTTTTTTTAAAAAAAAAAAAAAAAAAGAATAAATAATTTAAATTATTATTAATAATATATTGGATTTTATAATAATGTTTAAAAATTTTATTTTAAATTTTAACTTACCTTTTAATTATATTGAACATCATTTAAAACATTTATGTTTTGATATTTTAAATTTTAAATTAATAAATAATTTAAATGATAATATAAATTCTTTTTGATTAATTAATATAGATTCTATTTTATCATCTTTTATATTAGCTTTTTTATTTTTAAATATTTTTAATTATTTTATTTATAATATTAGGTATAATAAAATACCTAATAAAATTCAAATTTTTTTTGAATTAATTATTATTTTTGTTTTAAATAATGTTAAAAAAATTTTTGGTAAAAAAGATAAATATGTTTTTTGTTTAGCTTTTACTATTTTTACTTGATTATTAATAATTAATTTAACTAGTTTAATACCTATAGATATTATACCGTTTATATTAAAATTATTTTTAAATATTAATTATTTTAATGTAGTTTCTACATCAGATATAAATATAACTTCTTCTTTTTCTTTTTGTGTATTATTTTATATATTTTTATATAAAATATTTAATATTGGTATATTAAATTTAATAAGAAAAATTTTTTTTCATCCATTTAATAATAAATATTTAATTATTTTAAATATTTTATTAGAATTTATAAATATTTTTTCTAAATTTTTATCTTTATCATTAAGATTATTTGGTAATATGTATTCAGGTGAAATTATATTTATTTTATTGTTTTTTTTAATACCATGATGGTTACAATTGTTTTTTATATTTCCTTGATTTTTATTACATATATTTATATCTTTTTTACAATCTTTTATATTTATGATATTAGTTATAGTTTATATATCATAAATTAATTTTAATAATTTTTTTTATAATAAGGAATTAAAATGAATAATAGTATATTATATGTTTCAGCATCATTAATGATGGGTTTAGCTGCTATAGGGGCTTCTATAGGTATAGGTATTTTAGGAAGTAAATTTTTAAGTAGTGTTTCAAGACAACCAAGTTTAGTTAATTTATTAAGAAATCAATTTTTTGTTGTAATAGGTTTAATAGATGCTATACCTATGATAGTTATAGGGGTAGGTTTATATATTATATTTTCTGTTATTAAATAAATTTTATATTATATTATGATAATTAATGTTACTTTTTTTATACAAATTATACTATTTATATTTTATATTTTTTTTTGTATAAAATATATATGACCTTACGTAGAAAATATTTTAGAAAAAAGAAAAAAAATTTTATTATTAAAATTTGAAAAAATTAAAAATGCTGAATTTAAAATTAATTCTTTGAATAAAGAAATTATTGACAAAAAAGAATTAAATAAAAAAATTATTTCTAATATGGATAATGATTTAAAACATATTAAAAAACATTTAATTAAAAAATACAAAAAACAAGCTAAATATGAATATTATAAAATTATTAACAATGCTAAATTAAAAATTAAGATGAAAAAAAAATTTATGTATAGTAATTTTAATAAAGATATATATAATATTATAAATTTTTTATTAAAAAAAATTACATATAAAACTTTTAATAAAAAATTAGATAATAAATTTATAAATAAATTATTAAAAAATTTCAATAAATTAAGTTAATTATGTTAAACAATTTTAGGAATTTATTTTATTCTTATTCATTATCTTTAATTAAAATTGTAGATTTAGATAATAAATTATTAATAAAACAATGGATAAATTATTTAAAATTTTTAAATTTTTTATTTAATAAATTTTATATTAGGAAATATTTTTTTTTAGACAAAATGTTATTTTATAAAGAGATATTATATATTTTAAAAAAAAATATATTATTTTTAAATAAAGATATGGAAAATTTTTTTTATATTATTATTAAAGATAATTTAATTTATGATATTAATTTAATATATAAAAATTTTATAATTATATATGAATTTAAGAAAAATATAAAAAATATATTTATATATTATAAACATATATTTAATAATAAAAATTTATTTTTAATTAGACAAATAATTAAAAATAAAGTAAATGGTAAATTAAATTTTTTTTTAATAAAAGATAAATTTTTAATAGCAGGTTTTAAAATAAAAGTTAATAATTTTGTTATTGATTGTAGTATTTTAAATATTTTAAATAAAATAAAATTATTAAATTACAAAGAGTATAAAAATGTCTTTTAAATTTGAAGAAATAAGTGAAATAATTAAGTATAGATTAAATAAATTAAAAAATATAGATTATTATTATGAAGGCAAAATTATATCTATAATTGATGGTATAATTAGAATTACAGGATTATCTAATGTATTTTTAAATGAAATATTAGAATTACCTGATAATTTAGGTTATGCTTTAATTTTTGACTTAGATAAAGATTTTATTAGTGCAATTTCTTTAAGTTCATATAATAAATTAAAACCTGGTATGATAATAAAAAGCACCGGTAATGTATTAGAAATACCAGTAGGTGATTGTTTATTAGGAAGAGTAATAGATAGTTTAGGAAGACCTATAGATGGAAAAGGAAATTTAATTTGTAATAATTTTTATCCTATTGAAAGAGAATCTCCTCTTATAATAGATAGAAGATATATTAATAGACCTTTGTGTACTGGATATAAAGCAATAGATAGTATGATACCTATAGGATTAGGTCAAAGAGAATTAATAATAGGAGACAGAAAAACTGGTAAAACTAGTTTAGTTGTTGATATTATAATAAATCAAAAAAAATTAAACGTTAAATGTATTTATGTTTCTATAGGTCAAAAATTATCTAGTGTCTATAATATTATTGAAAAATTAGATTATTATAATTGTTTAAATCATACTATATTTGTTGTTTCTACATCTTCTGATGAAGCTGTAATGCAATATATAGCTCCATATTCTGGATGTTCTATAGCTGAATATTTTAGAGATAATGGAGAAGATGCATTAATAATATATGATGATTTATCTAAACATGCTATTTCTTATAGACAAATATCATTATTATTAAGAAGAACTCCAGGAAGAGAAGCTTATCCAGGAGATATATTTTATTTACATTCTAGATTATTAGAAAGATCAGCATATGTTAATTATAAATTTATCAGAAAATTTAATTCTAAATATAATATTAATAGTATTAATGGTTCACTAACATCTTTGCCAATAGTAGAAACTTATGAAGGTGATATATCTTCTTTTATAGCTACTAATATAATATCTATTACTGATGGTCAAATATTTTTAGAATCTGATTTATTTAATTCAGGTATAAAACCTGCTATAAATCCAGGTATATCTGTTTCAAGAGTAGGTTCATCGGCTCAAACTGAAATAATGAAGAATTTATCTAGTTCTCTTAGAACCTCTTTGTCTCAATATTATGAGTTGTTAAATTTTTCACAATTTTCTTCTAATTTAGATAGCAATACTATAAATACATTGAATTATGGAGGTAAATTAATTGAAATTTTAAAACAAAAACAATATTGTCCTTATTCTTTATTTAAACAAATATTAATTTTATTTTCTTTAAAATATGGATATTTAGATGATATTAGTATAGATAAAATTTCATTATTTGAAGAAAAATTATATAATTATGCTTGTTCAAAATATTATAAATTAAAAAATAGAATTAATATATTAGGTATAATAAATAAAAAAATTATAAATATTTTAAAAAATATTATTATTTCTTTTAAATCTAAATTTATAATTTAATATAAGGAGTTATTTTGATAAATAAAAAATATTTAAAAAATAAAAAAAATATTATTAAATATTCTTATAAAGTAACTAAATCTATGGAAATGGTTTCTATATCAAAATTAAAAATTTTAGAAAATAAATTATTAATTAATAATATTTATAATAATTTTTTTATTAATTTATTAAATAATATAAATTTTAATCAATATAATAATTTTTATATAAGAAATAATATTATTTATAATAAAATTTTATTTATTTTGACATTTACTGATCAAGGTTTATGTGGTAATTTAAATATTAATTTATTTAATAAATTTGTTAATTTTATTAAAAAAAAAAAATTTTTAAATAATAAAATATATCTAATTTTATTAGGAAAAGTTTCTAAGTTATTTATTAAAAATTTTTTTAAATTAAATTTAAAATTTATTTATATTAAAAAAATAATATTTATTAATGATTTATTAATTAATAATATTTATTTATTTAAATTAGTAAAAAAAATATTTAAAATATATAATTTAAATATAAATATAAAAATTTATATTTTATTTAACTTATTTAATAATAATAACATTATTATTAAAATATTTAAATTACTACCTATAAAATCTTTTAATAAAAATATTAATTTTAAAAATTATATATATAATAATGATAGTTTTTTATTTAATAATAAAGTGTTTTTAAAATATATAGATTCTGTTATTTATAATTCTGTATTACATAATTTAATATCGGAAAATTTTTCTAGAATTATAGTTATGAAAAATGCATCTAAGAATTCTGAAAATTTATATAATAAATTGAATTTAATGTATAATAAATTACGTCAATATGATATTACTAATGAATTAATAGAGTTAGTTTCTAGTTTAAATACATTATAAATATTTTATATTATTATAGAAATATGAAAAAGAATGAAGGAAGAATAGTAAGAGTTTTAGGTGCTATTGTAGATGTTGAATTTTACGATAATTATATTCCTAATTTATTAAATGAATTAAATGTTTTTTTAAATAATAAAAAGTTTGTTTTTGAAGTACATCAGTTTATAGGGGATGGTATTGTTAGAACTATATCAATGTCTTCTACATATAATTTATCAAGAGGAATGAAAGTAATAGATACCGGTAGGACGATATTTATACCAGTAGGTAAACAACTGTTAGGTAGAATTATTAATGTTTTAGGTGATCCTTTAGATGGCAAAGAAAGTATAAATTCTAATGAATTTAGATCTATATATAATAATTCTCCTAGTTATATTGATTTATCTAATTCAAGAGAAATTTTAGAAACAGGTATTAAAGTTATAGATTTAATTTGTCCTTTTTTAAAAGGCGGAAAAATAGGTTTGTTTGGTGGAGCTGGAGTAGGTAAAACAGTAAATATGATGGAATTAATAAGAAATATAGCTATTAAACATTCTGGTTATTCTGTATTTACAGGAGTTGGAGAAAGAATTAGAGAAGGTTTTGATTTTTATCATGAAATGTGTTCTTCAAAGGTTATTGATAAAGTTTCTTTAATTTATGGTCAAATGAATGAATCTCCAGGTAATAGATTTAGAGTAGCTTTGACTGGACTAACTGTAGCTGAAAAATTTAGAGATGATGGTTATGATGTGTTATTTTTTATAGACAATATATATCGTTATATATTAGCTGGAACTGAAGTGTCTTCTTTGTTAGGACGTATGCCTTCTTCTGTAGGATATCAACCAACTTTATCTCAAGAAATGGGTATTTTACAAGAAAGAATAACATCTACTAAAGATGGTTCAATAACATCTGTTCAAGCAGTATATGTACCTTCTGATGATTTTAGTGATCCTTCTGCAATAACTACATTTACTCATTTAGACGCTATAATTGTTTTAGATAGACAAATAGCTGCATCTGGTATTTATCCAGCTATTGATCCTTTATTATCTAGTAGTGATCAATTAAATCCAGAAATAGTAGGTTGAGAACATTATAATATAGCTCAATCAGTAAAAAAAATATTGCAAAAGTATAAAGAATTAAAAGATGTTATATCTATATTAGGAATTGATGAATTATCAGAAAATGATAGATTATTAGTTTCTAGAGCTAGAAAGATTCAAAAGTTTTTATCTCAACCTTTTTATGTAAGTGAAATATTTACTAATATTAAAGGAAAATATGTAAGTATAAAAGATAATATAAAAGGTTTTAAAGATATATTAGATGGTAAATATGATAGTTTTAATGAAAATTTATTTTATATGATTGGTAATATTGATGAGGTTAATAATAATGCAATATAATATTAATTTCAAAATTAATATATTTAATAAAAATAATATATTTTTAAAAAAAAATATAAATTATATAAGAATATTTTCTAATGGAATAGAAATTTACGCCAATCACACTCCTATTTTATCTATTATATATAATAGTATTTTGTTATTATATAATAATTTAAATAAAAAATATTATTTTTTTGTTTATAAAGCTATAATGGAATTTAGTGATAATAAACTTAATTTAGTAACAGATAATTTAATAAATTATAAAAATTTAAATTTTAATAATATTTTAATAAAGAAAAAAAAAATTGAAAAAAAAATATTTTTATTAAAAAATAATTATAATGATAAATTTTTTAAATATAATTCAAAACTTAGTATATACAATAATTATTTAGATTTAATAAAATTATCTAATAAAGAAGTATTATAATTTATATTTAATTATGTATTTTTAAAAATTTTATTTTATTTATAGTAAATGATATTATTTTATTGTAAAATATTATTAAATTAAATTTATTAATTTTGAATGGGGTTATAGCTCAATTGGTAGAGTATCTGCTTTGCACGCAGAAGGTTAGCGGTTCAATTCCGCTTAACTCCATTTTAAGCCGGCTTAGCTTAGTAGGTAGAGCAACTGACTTGTAATCAGTAGGTCACCAGTTCGATTCCGGTAGCCGGCATTTTATATTATTAATAATTTTTATATTTTTTAAATAAATAATATTATAAAAGATATTTAGGTGGGATTCCTGAGTGGTTAAAGGGGACAGACTGTAAATTTGTTGTCATCGACTTCGAAGGTTCGAATCCTTCTCCCACCAATAAAATTCTATAAGTATAGCGAGTATAATATAAAGGTTATTATGTTAGCCTTCCAAGCTAAAAATGTGGGTTCGATTCCCACTATTCGCTTTGATTATATTTTAAATAACGTATGTTTTATTATTTATAGAATATATTTTTATATGTTTATTTTTATTTTTAAATTTTATAAAATTATTTTTTTTAATAAAATATATATTTTTAATAAATTTATTTAATAAATATTTATTTTTTATTAAAATATTAGTTTTATAGAAATTTAAATTAATAATAATTAAATTTTTTATTTTTATTTTTGTTTTTCTAAAATATATTATAATTTTTTTTATTAAATTAAATATTTTTATATAATATATATTATTAAAATTTTTATATTTTATTTTTGGTAATTTTTCTAATAAAATTGATTTATTATGATTTGTATATATAATTTTTATTTTATTTCATATATATTCTGTAATAAAAGGAATTACAGGATGTGATAATTTAATTATATTTATAAATATATATTTAATATTTTGAATTGTAAAATAATTTTCTTTGTTATATATTAATGTTTGTTTAAATAGTTCTAAATATCAGTCACAAAATTTATTTTTTAAAAATTTTTTTAATTCATTACATAATAAATCAAACCTAAATAATTTTATTGATTTATGATATTTTTTTAAAAAAATATTAAAATTATATATTATTCAGTAATCTATTAATAAAATTTTGTTATTATAATTAAAATTTTTCTTATAATTTTTATTAAAATAAATTATATATTTTGATAAATTTCATAATTTATTACAGTAATTATAACTATTAATTAATTTTTTAAAATCAAAATTTATTTTTAATTTTAAATTTGATATTGAAGCTAATTTATATCTTAATACATCTGTGCCATATTTTTGTATTCCATTAGGAAAGTTTTTTTTTGTATCTAAGATAATTTTTTTTTTATTTTTATTATTTATTAAATATTTAATTCTTTGTTTTATTAATTGATTTTTTGATATTCCATTTATTATATGATTTGGATCTATAACATTTCCTATTGATTTAGACATTTTTTTTCCATTTTCATCTGTTATTAATCCTGTTATAAATACTTTTTTAAAAGGTATTACAGATTTTTTATTTTTTTTTATTAAAAATAAAGTAATCATTATCATTCTTGAAATTCAAAAAAATATTATATCATAACCGCTAACTATTACATTAATAGGATGAAAAAAATTAAATAGTTTTGTTTTTTTGGGTCATCCTAAACATGAAAATGTTCATAATGATGATGAAAATCATGTATCTAATACATTTTTGTCTTGTTTTAATTTTAAATTTTTTAATTTATATTTTTTTATAATATATTTAATATTATATCCTAAATATTTATTATTTTTATTGTCATATCAAATTGGTATTTTGTGTCCTCAATTAATTTGTCTTGAAATACATCAATCTTTTATATTTTTCATTCATTTATAAAATAAATTTTTATATTTATGTGGTATAAATTTTATTTTTTTTTTTTTTACATATTTTATAGCTTTTTTAGAAATATATTTAGTTTTTAAATACCATTGTTTTTTTAATATATTTATAATTTTATGATTATTTTTTATATTTAAATAAATATTTTTTTTTATTTTTTTAATTTTATATATATTATTTTTATTTTTTAATATTTTAATAATTTTTTTTTTATTTAAATTTTTGTATTTACATTTAATATTATATTTTGTTTTTTTACCTTTATATGTATATATATCAAATTTATTTTTTATATTTCCATTATTTTTTAATATATTAATTATATTAAACTTATATTTTTGATTTATATTAAAATGTTTTTTATTATGTCCTGGTGTAATATTTATACAAAAATATTTTTTTTTTATTTTTATTTTTTTATTTAATATTATTTGTAATTTAATATTATTAATTGGATTTATAACATATTTATTAATTAATTTTTTTTGTTTATTATTTTTAGGGTTAATTAAAATATATGTATTTGCTAATATATTTTCTGGTTTAGTTGTAGGTATTATTATATAATCATTTGTATTTACAATTTTATATTTTATGAAATATTGTTTAATTTTTTTTTTTTTTTTATATATTTCTAAGTCCGATAATACTATATTATTTTTTATATCTCAATTTATAATATTGTATGATTTATATATTAGTTTGTTAGTATATAACTTAATAAATGATTTATTAACTGAATATGAAAAATTTTTGTCTAATGTAAACGGAGTATGTTTTCAATATATACTACTTCCTAACATTTTAGTTTGTTTATTAATTATTTTTTCATATTTTTGTTTTCATTTTCATAATTCTTTTTTTAATTTTTTCTTAGAATATGATTTTTTTTTATTTTTTAAATAATTTTCTACTATAATTTGTGTTGATATTCCAGCATGGTCTGTTCCCATGATTCATAATGTATTATATCCACACATTTTTTTATATCTTATTATAATATCCATTATTGTTTGTTGATAAGCATGTCCTATATGTAATTTTCCTGTTATATTTGGAGGCGGCATTATTATTGAAAAATTTTTTTTACTATATTTTTTTTTTGGATTAAATAATTTATTTTTAATTCAAAATTTATATATATTTTTTTCTTTTTTAATTATATCTAAAAATTTAAACATTATATTTCTTTTTGTTTTTTATTTTATTTTTTAAATAATTTATTAATAAATATACAGTTCTACCTGTTGGTCCTTTTTTGTTTCATGCTGTTCCTGCAATATCTAAATGAGCTCATTTATATTTTTTAATAAAATTATTTAGAAAACATGCAGCAGTTATTGTTCCAGCATAATTATTTTCGCTACAATTTTTTATATCTGCTATATGTGATTTTAAATATTTATTATATTTTTTATATAATGGAAGTTCTCAAATATTATCATTTGATTTTTTGCTTGCTTTAATTAAATCTTTTGATAGGCTTTTATTATTAGTTATTAATGCACTTATTTTGTTTCCTAATGCTATTAAACAACATCCTGTTAATGTTGCTATATCTATTACTATTTTAGGATTATATTTATTTATATATGATAGTGCATCGCATATTAATAATCTACCTTCTGCGTCTGTATTTATTATTTCTACTGTTTTTCCTGATAAAGTTTTTATTATAGTTCCAGGTTTTGTTGATTTACCATCTATTAAATTTTCGGCACATAATAATATTCCTATAACATTTAGTTTTAAATTTAATTTATTTATTATATACATAATTCCTCATACTACAGCTGCTCCCGACATATCATATTTCATTTCATGCATATAATTTGAATTTTTTAATGATATACCTCCTGAATCAAATGTTATTCCTTTTCCTATTAGGATTATTGGTTTTTCAGATTTTGTATTATTATTATATTTAATTTTAATTATTATAGGTTTGTTATTAGATCCTTTATTAACAGATAAATAAGCGTTCATTTCTAATTTTTTCATTTGTTTTTTATTTAGAAATGATATTTTAATATTTTTTCCATAAATTTCTTTTTTAGTTTTTTTAAATATATAATCAGAATTACATATATTAGGAGGCATATTACATAAATCTCTTGTTTTATTAATTCCTTTTGAAATTATTAAACTATTTTTTATAATTTTAATAGATTTTTTTTTTTGATTACTATTAATTTTAAAATAAATAATATTATTTATTTTTTTTGATACTTTTGTTTTAAATTTTAAAAATTTATATGTTTTATATTCTATTATTTTTACAAAATTAAATATTTTTCAATATATATTTTTGAACTTTATATTTTTTATAAATAAACAAATAGTATTATAATTTTTTTTATTAATTATTTTAAATGATTTAATTACTAATTTTTTAAAAATATGTTTATTTATTTTGGTGTTTTTATATACTATTAAATATATATATTGTTTATTATTAAATATTTTATAAATATTGGGTTTTTTATTTAGAATTTTGTTTATTTTAATATTTTTATTAATTATTTTTTTATAATAATAATTAATTTTATTATATTTTTTATTTATAAATATTATTATACATTTATATTTATAAATTTTTTCTTTAATTTTACTTATTATTTTATATTTCATATTTATATTAATTTATATATTTATTAATTTATTTATATAATATTAATTATTATATTATAATATAATAATTTAATAATTTAATATTTAAATGTTATTCAATTATGTCTAATATTAGAAATAATTTATCTTTAGGTGACAAAATAATTTATTTAAATGAACCTTATAATATTGAATATATAGAGTTTATAAAACCTGGAAAATGTAAACCTTATATAAGAATTAAAATAAAAAATTTAATAAATTTTAAATTAATATATAAAACATTTAAAACTTTAAATAATATTAAAATGGCTAATGTATATATATATAAATATAAGTATATATTTAATAAAAATGACAATTTTATATTTTTAAATACAAATAATAATAAGGAAATAATTTTAAATAAAAAAAAAGTTATTAATAATATTAAATGATTATGTAAAAATAATTTTTATGATATTATTTTTTGAAATAATAATCCTATTAATTTTATTACTCCAAAAATTTTAAATATAAAAGTTATTTATACAGATAAATTTTACAAAGATAATAATAATATATTTAATAACAATAAATTTGCTAAATTAGAAAATAATATTAAATTAAAAGTACCATTATTTATAAAATCTGGTGATATCTTAAAAGTTAATACAAAATTACAATGTTATGTATCTAGAATTTAAAATTAATAATATTAAAAAAAAAATCAGGGGCAGAAGGAATTGAACCCTCAACCTATGGTTTTGGAGACCACTGTTCTACCTAATTAAACTATGCCCCTATAATAAAAAATATAAATAATATAGGTCTAAGTGGAGTTGAACCACTGACCTCACCCTTATCAGGGGTGTGCTCTAACCTCTGAGCTATAGACCTTATTATATGTTTTATAATTAAATATTATATCAAATTATATTTTTTTGTCATTATTTAAATAATTATTATTATAATAATATTTTAATATATTAATTATATAGTATATAATATTTAATTATGTATATTAAAGATAATATTTTTAAAAAAATATTAAATAATGAAATTAATTCAAATATTATTTATAAAAATAAATATGTAACAGCTTTTGACGATATTAATCCTAAAGCTCCAATTCATATAATATTAATTCCTAATATTTATATTAAAAATATGAATTATGTAAAAAAATCTAATATATATATTTTAGGTAAAATGTTATTAATATCATCTAAAATAGCTAAATTAAAAAATATAGATAAAAGTGGATATAGATTAATAATAAATTGTAATAAAGACTCAGGGCAAGAAATTGATTATTTGCATATTCATATTTTAGGTGGTAAATTTTTAGGTAACATAATTTGTAATAATTTATAAATGGAAACTAATAAATATTTTTTATTTACTATTAAAAATAATTTAAGCAAAGATAATAATATAATACATAATTTAATGATTAAAGGAGGATATATAAGAAAATTATGTTCAGGTTTTTTTATATTATTACCAAATGGATTAAAAGTTATAAATAATATAATAAATATTATTAAAAAAGAAATATATAATATAGGTGGTTTAGAAATACAAATACCTATTATTACTCCAATAAATTTATGAAATAAAAGTGGTAGAATTTATAGCTATGGTAATGAATTATATAAATTTAATGATAGACATAATAAAACATTTTTATTATCTCCTACTAATGAAGAGGTTATAACTGATATTTTTTTTAAAGAGAACTTGCCTTTAAATAGTTATCCTTATATTTTTTATCAAATAAATAATAAATTTAGAGATGAAATTAGAACTAA